>CAZMRP010000405.1:0-5357 GCA_964568275.1 uncultured Myxococcales bacterium | reverse complement strand
CGGCCAGCGGCCCGCGCAGCTCGTCCAGCGACCGCGGGACGCCGTCGACGTCGAGGAACAGCGGCAGCCGTTCCACCTCCCGCGCGTGCGACGACTCCGGTCCGGGCCGCGGCCGGCGGCGCAGGTACCAGATCAGGTGGCGGGCCGCCTGGCGGCGCAGCTCCTCGGTCCGGCCCTCGGCGAAGGTCTGCACCAGCCGCCGGAGCAGGGCTTCCTCCGCCACCGCGCGCTCGACGGGCGACAGGGCGGCGGGGTCGAGGCCCTCGACCAGCAGCGGGAAGTCGGGCCAGGCGCGCAGGCCGAGCGCGAAGTCGCGGACGCGCAGGCCGCGGTGTTCGGCCAGCACGTCGCGGGCGTCCACCCGTACGTAGCTCGCCTCGCCGACCAGCGCGATCAGCAGCCGTTCGCGCTGCGGATCGAGCTCCAGGATCCGCGAGCGCTCGAGGCCCGCCAGGTCGGCCGGAACCTCGGGGATCGTCCCGTACAGCACCCCGCCGGTGGCCTCGAGCAGTCGTTCCAGGTCGCGGGCGCTGCAATCTCGTCCGTCGAGCGTGCGGACGAGGGGCAGCTCGAGCAGCGAGGCGGGCAGCTGCGGGTCGAGCAGCGAGAAGCGGGGCGTGACGAAGCCCTCGGCGTCGGTGCGCAGGCGCAGCAGTCCGGAGCGGGCGAGGGCGCCGAAGGCGGCGCGGGAGGCGGTGGAGCCGACGGCCGGCCGGCCGCGCTCGAGCCCTGCCATCACGCGATGCTCGGCGGCTTCCAGCGCGGAGGCGGCGAGGCGGGTGACCGCGTAGGCGACGAGCGACGCCAGGGTGGTGTCGGTGGTGCCCGGCCAGACGCGCTGCAGGGCCCGCGGCGACGCGCCGTCGACCTCGATCCGCAGCAGTCCGCCGGTGAAGCGGCTGTCGACGGGCAGCCAGGCCACCCGGCGGTCGAGCGACAGCAGCTCCACCGCCAGTCCGCCCGGGTGGGGCGGCTGCTCGGGCACGAACACGGTCGGACGCGCGGTGGTGCGCTCGCCGAGCTGTTGCAGGAAGTGGTCGCGGGGGTCCGGGCCGACGTGGAACATCGGCGGCAGCACGCCGTCGCGTTGCAGCAAGTCGGCGAGCTGCGCCGCGGAGCAGGGCTCGCCTCTTTGCGGGGCGATCAGCCACGGCGGCGCGGGAAGCTCGGCCGGCGGCTGCCGGTAGAAGGCCAGATCGGCGCCGTCGCCCACGTCGGGCTCGATCACCCGCACGCCGGGGCCGGCGATCAGGCGCACCGCGTCGGCGTCGGTCTCGCCGGCCAGCAGCACGGTGGCGTCGAGCGCCGCGCCGATCTGCTGGGCGCGCTGCAGCGGCTGGGCGTCCCGGCAGGCGGCCGCGGGAACCACGACGAGGGTCTTGGAGCGTTGGGTCAGCTCGCGCAGCTGGCGGGGTCCGAGCGGCGGGCCGCCCGCCAGCCGGAGGTCGTAGGTCGCGGTGGCGTGTCCGTCGCGGAGCATCTGGGCATAGGGCCGCAGCCGCGCGAACAGCTCGTCGAGGCGACCGTCGCGGACGATCGCCGAGTGGTCGACGGTCTTGTGCAGGCGGTCGAAGCAGACGATGCCGCCCAGTCGCAGCCCGGGGAACGGCTCGGCGCTCACCGTCTCGATCAGCACGCCCCAGGTCAGCAGGCGGAACACCCGGTCGTCGGAGGTGGAGCCGAGGCCCACCGCGCCGTACAGGTCGCCCTCGTCGAACGGGACCCAGCGTTCGTAGCCGTACAGCTTCGGCGTGCGGGCGCGGCTGTAGCCGAACAGCGGTTCGGAGTTGACGACGATCGGAACCGGGGCGGTGAGGCAACGGCTCTCGATCGCGATCATCTCGCCGCGGCGGGGGGAGCGGGAGCCGAGCCCGCCGCGGGACAGGCCGCGGGCGACGACGTAGGTCCCGCGCAGCGGGGCCTCCGGCCGGCCGACCTCGATCGTGTCGGTGCCGGTGATCCGCACGCGGGTCGTGCCCTTGGGCGTGCCGTCCCCCGACTCGAGGACGATCTCGTCGGGGTCGAACAGGAACAGCGCGTTGAGCCCGAGGGCCAGCTGGCGCACGTCGGCGGTCGCCAGATCCTCCTTGGAAGCGAAGAGGAACTCGAACAGCTGTCCCAGCTCCTCGGACTGGAACCCGCCGCCCACGTAGCTCAGGCCCATCTGCGAGCCGTGGAGGTCGAGATCGACGTACTGGGCGCCGTTGGAGATCGCGGCCTGGATCAGCTCCAGCACGTAGTAGTACGGGCTGGCCAGGGCGAACTTGCGCAGCTTGGCGATCGCGCGGTCCCGCGCCACCGTGAAGGTCTTGCGCTCGACGAACGCCCCGGGCTGGCGGCTGCGGGCGATGATCTCGTCGACGCCGCTCATGCGCCGACCTCGCGCAGCGCCCGGCCCAGCAGGTCGCCCTTCTGCACGTCGAGCCGCCGCTGGGCGAGCAGCAGGCTGCGGGCCAGGCAGTAGCCCGCCACGGCCGGCCAGCGCTCGTGGAGTCGCGCCAGCCGCAGGAAGTGCGGATGCGCGCGGTTGACCGCGACCTGCAGCCGCCGCCGGTCGGGCAGTACGTAGCGGGGCGGGCGCGCCATTCGCGGGCCCAAACGGCGGCCGGTGACGAACAGCGGATCGTCCAGCGTCGGCGCGGCCGGCGTGAAGCTGTGCAGCCGGCGGAAGCCGGCCTTGGCCGCCCGGAGCAGGTCCTGCGCGCGCTCCAGCAGCGCCTCGAGCTCCGCGGGCACGCGCTCGTCGAGCGCTACCGCGACGTAGACCCGTTCGGGGTCCGCGACCTCGGGCGGCGGGGCGGGGTGCAGCCAGGTCGTCCATTCGTCGGGCAACACGGCCTTCACGACTTCCTTGGTTCGCGTGCCGAGCCGGCGGCTGCGGCGCAGGCGGACGAAGCCGGCCAACAGGGCGGGGACGCCGCGTACCGGATGGCCCGCCTCGGCGTCCTCCGCCAACGCCCCCGCGGCGCGGCCGCCGAGTCCCGCCAGGAACACCGGAACCCCGTCGGCGGCCAGGTGCGCCGAGAGGGGCGTCGGTTGCGGCGCCGCGAGCAGGCGGCCGTCGCGAGCGAAGGCGTCCCAGGCCGCGCTCAGCGAGACGGCGGCGCCGTCCACGGTGCGCAGGATGCGGCGGTCGGCGATGCGGTCGAGCGACCCGGACGGCTCGGCGAGCAGCCAGCCGATGCGCTCGCCGTAGCGGGCCAGGTCCTCCGCGCTCCACGGGCGGCCCGGCTGCCCGGCGGTCAGCGCCTCCAGCTCGCCGACCAGGCGGTCGAGCAGCGGTCCGTTGGCGACGGCGTCGAGCTGCTCGATCACGCGGTGGTAGTTCTCGTCGCGCATCACCGACTCGCGGCTCAGCGTGTGCTCGACGTAGCGCGAGCTGATCTTGAACGAGATGCGGCGGTAGCGCCGGGCCCGCCACTCGTCGAGCACCTGGGCGGCGACGTCGGTGGAGGCCAGGGCCAGCCCGCGGTTGAAGAAGGCGTAGTGCGGCCGGTCGGCGTAGGCCAGCACCAGCTCGGTGCCGGGCGCCTCGCCCCGCGTCAGGCAGGCGCCGGCCACGGTGAACGGCTCGTTGATCGTCTCGACCGTCGGCGGGCGGCCGGGCGGCGGCGAGCGGTCCTCGAACAGCACCCGCGCCTCGGCGTGGCAGCACCACTTCTTGAGCGCCGCGCGGGCGCCGACCACCAGCTCGCCGTAGCGCTGCTCGTCGGCCTCGACGAACAGCGTGATGCGGGTCCCCTCGACCGGCGCGGACAGCCGGGTCTTGGAGAACGAGCGGTCCTCGTGGAACAGCACCTCCCAGTATTCGCCGCCGCGTCCCGTGTGCAGCAGGACGGCGGCGGGTTTCAGGGCGAAGACGGAGACGAAGCCGATGCCGAACTTGCCGATCTTGGTCAAGTCGCCTTCCTTGGAGGAGGCGAACAGCTTGGTCAGCTCGTGGTCGATGATCCGTTCGTCCATCCCGTCGCCGCAGTCGTCGACGTGCAGGCAGGCGGTGCCGACCTGGCCGTGGGAGGCGTCGAATTCGGTCCAGACCTCGACCACCGGGCTGCCGGCGTCGATGCTGTTCTGCGCCAGCTCGCGGAAGCAGTCGAAGGCGTTGCTGAACTGGGTGACGAGGTTGTCCAGGGCGCCGGCGGCGCCCTCGGGGACGGGAGCGCCCGCGGGCGTCGCGGCCGGGGTCGGCGAGCCGTCGTCGCTCATCGGCCGTCCGCCTCGTCGAGCTCCGTCGCCTGTTCGGCGGCGACGCGGGCGGCGTTGAGCCGGCGCACGATGGCGAGCACCTCGCCCTCGAAGCGCTGCTGCTCGGCCTGCGTCTCGGCGTCGCGCCGGAAGGCGGCCCAGTCGCGCAGGAACTTGAGCAGGCACGCCTCGTCGGCCGGACGGAGCAGTCCGGCGACGAGCCGCTCGCGCTCCGCCGGCGTCGCCGTGAAGTACGCCTCGGGGTACTCGAAGTCCTGGACCCACGCCCGGATGTTCCCGCACACCGCCTCGACGTTGCGTCCCGAGAGGCCGAGCGCGCGGGCCTCGTTCCCGATGCGCTCCCAGGCCGCGGCGTCGGCGGGCAGGCACGACCGGACGTCGCGGAGCAGGACGTCGCGCATCAGCCGCACGAAGTGCGCGGGCTCGGTCGGGCCCGCGACGGTGTGCGGGTTCTGCGCGATGCGGCTGATCGTCGCCTCGTCCATGTGCAGCGTGTTGGCGTCGCAGATCAGGAACCACTTGCCGTCCTTGGGCAGCAGCGTCCCGTCGAAGATCGCGAACACCGCGGCGAGGTTCTGCTTCTCCTCCTGGCGCAGCTCCTGGCTGTCGCGGGAGGCGAAGGCGGTGTCGATGTCGGCCCAGTAGGCGCCGCAGACGCCGGGGAAGCCGTAGACCTGCTCGCGGAAGATGCGCACCAGGTTGGCGGCGGAGGCGTTCTGGTAGGAGGAGGCCCAGTCGGTGCGGCGGACGACGAGGAACCGGGCCGGCACGTTGCGCCGGGCGCAGTGGTCGAGGAAGGCGTGGCCCAGGGCGTGGGCGGTGGCGGTCTTGCCGCTGCCCGGGCGCCCGAGGCCGAACAGGATCGGGTTGAAGCGCTTGGGGTTGCACCGGCGCTCGAAGTCGTACGCCGCCACGTCGCGCACCAGCCGCAGACCGGCCTGCAGGTAGCTCTCGTTGCCGACGATGTCCTCGACCCGCAGCGGCAGCAAACCTTCGCGTTCGGCCGCCGGCGCCTGCAACTCCAGGCCGCGGTAGCTCCGGCCGCCGACCCGGAGGCCGCGGCTCTCCAGCGCGCCGACCAGCGGTCGCAGGGCGCCGCCGCGGGCCAGCTCCAGCACCGCGCGGCGCAGCAGCGCGAAGAACGCCCGCAG
>CAZMRP010000404.1:0-5358 GCA_964568275.1 uncultured Myxococcales bacterium | reverse complement strand
CCCGCCGCCCGCCGCCGCCGCGACCCGGCCGCTCCGCGCGACCGGCCCCTACGCCCCCGGCCCCGGCAACTCGACCTCCCCGCCCGGGTCGAGCGTGAGCCGCACCGTCGCCGACCCCTGGAGCAGCAGGCCTTCGACGTGCCGCAGGTCGTGAACCCGCGTTCCGTCCACGGCCGTCAGCACGGCCCCGGCCTGCAGGCCGCGCGCCGCGGCCTCGCCCTGGGCCCGCACCACGGCCACCACCACCCGGCGCTCCGAGGTCGTCTGCAGCACCAGGCCCCAGGACGGCACTTCGACCGCCGTCCCCAGCGGCAGCTCGCCGACCGCGCCTTCGAACGACAGCCCCTCGGGCAGTTCCACCGGTTGCAGCACGCGCAGCGGCGTGCCGTCCCCGACGACCCGCGACTCGTCCACGGCCACGAACGAGGTGAATCGGCTGACCAGCCGGAACTCGGTCGCCAGCTCGACGATCTCCCGCTCCAGCGCGCCGCGCCGTTCCGCCGACGCCGCCTGCCACTCGGCCATCCGTTCCTCGATGCGCCAGCGGGCCCAGATCGGCGCCAGCGCCGCGTGGTCCTCCGCGCGCTCCGGCAGCTCGACCTCCACCGGCACGCGCAGCGTCTGCGCCCCGCAACGCGCCTCGACGTAGAGCGTGCCGCGCGCCGCCGCGGTGTAGCGCGCGACGACGTCGATCGTCTGCCCCGCGAACAGGTCCGGCAGGCGCGAGGGGTAGACGTCCTCCACCGGCAACCCGTTCCAGTCGATCCGCACATCGACCAGCACCGGGGAGTCGATGCGGTCGAACAACCCCTGCACGGTGCGGCGCCGGCCCGCCTCGCCTTCGCGCGGCAGCACCACCTCCGCGAACCCGCCGCCGTGCTCGCCGACGCCGTCGATCAGCATCCGGTTGACGCTGGAGCCGATCCCGAAGGCGAAGAACCGCGCCTCGCCCCGCCGCGTGCGCACCAGCTCGAGCAGCTCCCGGTCCTCCCCCACGTAGCCGTCGGTGAGCAGCACGTACATCTGCAGACGCTTCGGGTCGTGTTCCGCCGCCAGCGCCCGTTCCAGCCCGGCGAGCATCTCGGTCCCGCCGGCGCCGACGAGCCGCCCGAGGAACGTCCGCGCGGCCGCGAGGTTCTCCGGCGTTCGGGGTTGCGGCGTGTCGTAGAGCTGCGCGTTTCCGCCGGCGAAGTAGACGAGGTTGAACAGGTCGTCGGGCCGCAGGGCGTCCAGCGACCGCGAGACCAGATCGGTCGCGATCTCGAGCGGTTCGCCCGACATGCTTCCGGAAACGTCGAGGATGAACGTCAGCTCCCGCGGCATCACCTGGGCGTCCGTCGGCGCCGCGGGCGGCCGGAGCATCAGGGTCACGAAGCCGCCGTCGTCGCCCCGGTGGGCCAGCACGCCGAAACCGGTCTCCTCCCCCGCGGTGCTCCAGCGCAGCACGAAATCTCGATTCGCGATCGCGTCCTTCTCGGCCAGCTTCACCAGCCGCACGCTCTCCGACGGCGCCTCGACCTCGATCGTGTGGTGGACCGTCTCGAGCGCGCGCACCGGCAGCCCCGCGTCGAGCTTCACGATCAGGTCGATGTCGTGCCCGCTGCGCTCGCCCGGCCGCAGCACCGGCGGCGTGATGCGGTCCGCGTCCGGCACGCGGTCCGTGGCCGGCGAGGTGCCGCCGCCGCCCGGGGGCGCCCCGACGACTCCCGCCCCGCCTCCCGGCTCCGGCGCCACCGCAGCCTCGCCCGCCACGTAGCGCGGCCCGACCACCATCGGGAACACCCACTCGTACTCCCCGCGCTCCGCCGTCAGCCGTTCGAAGAAGGTCAGACGGATCGTCACCTCGCCCTGCGGCTCGATGTTCGCCACGCTCTGGGTGAAGATGTTCGGCCGCTCCTCCGACAACAGGCTCGCCGTCAACCCCTGGGCCCGCGCCTCGGCGTAGATCCGCTCCGCCTCCGCCCGCTCGCGCACCACGCCGACGATGGTCCGGCCCCCGACCTCCATCACGAAGTCGTGGACCGCCCCGAGCGCCGGGAGCGGGAAGGCGTAGACCGCCTCGATCGCCTCGTCGTACGGATTGCCGTAGCGCTGCGCGACCTCGGTCCGCGCCACGGAGCCGCTGATCTCCGCCGTCACCTCGGTGTGCTCGAGCGGGAACTCGCCGACCCACTCGCCCGCCGCGTTCTTCGCCCGCAGCGCTCCCTGCGTCGGCAGCGGGGGCGGCGGCGGGGACGTCCCGGACGCCTCGAAGCCGGCCGCCGCATCCCGCGCCACGACCACGAGTTCCTCGCCTGCCGGCTGGAACACGAACGGGTACGACACCTCGACCATCCCGTCGCTCGCCGGGAACGACATCCCGAACACGACGCTCTCGACGCAGCGCGCCAGCGCCTCGTCCGCCGTCGAGTTCGCGGTGACGCTCGACCGGACCACGGTGCCGTCCGAGCCGATGGTGAAGCGGACGTTCACGCGCCCCACCGTCGCCGGCGCGCTCTGCAGCGCCGCCTCGTAGCACAGTCGGAACTTCGGCTCGTGCTGCCGCACGATGCGGCGGATCAGCTCCCTCGACAGGCCGCCGTAGGTCGTGGCGTCCCCCAACCGCAGGTCGGGCGCGCGGGCCGAGCGGCCGCGCAGGTCGGGACCGCTCGCCGCGCCGTAGCCGTGCCCCGTCCCCGCGGCATCGCCGAGACCGAAGGTACCGACGCCGCCGCCCCCGGCGCGCGTCCCGAGGATCGTCCCGCCCATCCGGTCGAGCGCGCCCGGTCCATGGCCGTGCCCGTACGGCACCTCCGATGCCGTGCCGCGGGCGCCCTCGGTGCTCGCACGGTCCGGCGACCAGGCGACGAACTCCGACCGCGGCGAACGGGCGCCCGAACCGCTCGGCTCCAGCCGCTCCGGCGCGGCCTCGCCGACCGGAGCCGCCATCGACGGTCCGGATTCCGCCGACACCGCCCCGAGCTCCGCGTGACGGGCCTCCCCGCCCGGCCGGCAGGTCGCCGCAGCCCACCCCAGCGCCGCCAGACACACCGCTCCCGACACCCCTCGCATCCTCGTCCCTCCGTCGTCCCGACGCCCCTCCCGAACCGACGACCGTCCGGGCGGTTCCCGGACGCCGGGCATCATGGACACTCGGGACGGGTCGAAGTTCCGTTCAGCGCGTGGAGGCGGCGCGCGCGGCGGACGGCGGAGCGGCGGCCCCGGGAGCAGCGTGCTCGGAGCCGGCGTCCTCGGCCGGCGGCTCGACGGGCGGGACCTCGACCGGCGGCGGAGGGGGCGGGGGAGGGATCCAGGTCATCGACGCGACGGCCGGCGTGATCGACACCACGGACCAGGTCTCCCCGGGCCGTTCGGCCTGGATCGGAATCTCGGCCTCGAGCACGCCGTCGCCGTCGCGGTCGACGAACGCGGACCGCTCGACCTGCGCGTACAACCGGACGGCGGAAGCATCGAGCGACTCGATCACGGAGCGCACGCCGCGCACGCGCACGGCGGCGCGCAGGCCCCCGGCGCCGTAGACCAGCGTGCCGCCGGGGTCGAAATCGGTCCCGCGCACGACCTCGACCGGCAGCCCGGTCCGCTCGGAGTCGACCAGGTCGGCGACCAGCGTGACGACGACCCGCACCGAATCCACGGCGGTCGACAGGCTCTCCTCGCGCGGGACGTTGAGCGCGACGTTCTGGACCAGCGGTCCGGGGCGGCGGCCGGAGAGATCGATGCGCAGCGTGCGCAGCTCGAGGATCGGAGCGACGACCGACTCGGCGCCGGTGACCAGCACCTCGGCCGGCTCGGCCTCGCTCCGCTCGAGGTCGACCACGATGTCGCGGTCGGTGCCGCTCAGCTCGAGCACCACGGGGACGACCTTGCTGGCGCGCGGCTCGAAGCGGAAGTCGATGGCGGAGGGGTCGGCCCACAGCATCCGCACGCCGTCGGGCAGGTTGAACATGTCGCGGCGCAGCTCGAGCCGCCCGGCCTCGACGGCGGCCCGCACGGGCAGGGCCAGCGGTCCGATCTGGTCGGCGCGCAGCGCGGCGACCTGCCGCGACGGCCCGCGCACGGCGATCTCGATCTTCGCCGGGAGCGGCGAGACGCGCACCAGGTTGCCGAGCGACTGCTCGCCGATGCTCATCACGTCGACCTGCAGCGTGCGCTCGGCCGTCTCCTCGCGCTCGCGCGAGTAGAAGATCGCCAGGCCGATGACCAGCGCCAGGAACTTCAGCTCCAGGTTCTGGGTCAGCACCCGTCGCAGGAAGGCCGTCATTCGCCGGTGCCCTCCGCGACCGTGGTCGTCGCGTCGCGGGCGGCCGGGGGGGCGGCCTCGGCGCCGTCCGCGGTCTGGCTCGGCCGGATCGTCTGCCGCCCGACCTGCGAGGCCCGCTCGGGCCGCGTGGCGCGCGGGCCGCCGAACAGCCGATCGACGAGCCCCGGCTTGCGCCGCACGCCGTGCTCGAAGCGCGCGAGCAGGATCTCCCGCAGCTCGAGCGGGCTGACGTCGAGGGTGATCGCGCCGTCCTCGCAGAACGAGATCGCCCCGCGCTCCTCGGAGACCACCACGCTCACCGCGTCCGTCACCTCGGTGATGCCGATCGCCGCCCGGTGGCGCGTGCCGAGCTCGACCGCGAGGTCGGTCATCTTGGTGCTGGGGAGGAACACGCCGGCCCGGGCGATGCGCAGGCTCTTGATCACCACCGCGCCGTCGTGGGTCGGGTTGCGGAACGCCGGGACGAAGATCGCGTACAGCAGCTCCTTGGTCACCGCGGCGTCGATCGGGATCCCGCTCTGCGTGAACGGCTCGACCTTCGCCTCGCCCTCGAACACCAGGATCGCCCCGATGTGCTCGCGGGCCAGCTGGTCGACCGCCGCCACGGCGGCCTCCACCGTCTCCGCCTCCTGGATCCGCGACAGCCGCCGCCAGCGCGTCATGCGGGCCAGCCCGCGCCGGATGTCGTCCTGGAACAGCACGATCATGAACACGACCAGCGGCGAGAGCGTGGAGAACAGCGTGTCGAAGGCCCGGCTCACCGTCCGCAGCTCGAGCCGCTCGGCGAGCATGAACACGGCCCAGATCACCACGAAGCCGATCGCCACGCGCAGCGAGGCGGTGCCGCGCACCAGCAGCAGCGCCCAGTAGACGATGGCCGAGACGAGCACGATGTCGACGAGCGTCCAGGCGACCTCGAAGGCCGAGGCGCCGCGGAACGGCTCGACCAGGAACTCAAGCATCGGCCGTCCCCGCCCGGCGCGCCCCGCGGATCGCCGCCGCGACATCCGCCGCCTGTCGCGCCTCGACCACGTCGTGCACCCGCACCAGCTCCGCCCCGGCCAGCACCGCGGCCGCCACCGCCGCCAGCGTCCCCG
>CAZMRP010000403.1:0-5365 GCA_964568275.1 uncultured Myxococcales bacterium | reverse complement strand
GTCCAGCATCAGCCGCAGCGCCCCCTCGGCGTTGCGCGAGGCGATGGACGAGCCGTAGTCGGGGAGGTTCTCCGACGGGTGCAGCGCCCGGCCGGTCCAGTTGACCTTGTGGTCGAGCTGCACGCGGCGGAACGCGTCCGCCGTCTCCTCGAGGTCCGGCGCGCCCGGCGTCGGCGCCCGCGTCGGCAACAGCGACTCGCGCAGCCCCGTGGTGGAGACCAGCGGCTTGTCCGCGCCGAAGTACCCGGGGCGGAACACCGTCCGCCCCTCGTCCGGCGGGATCTCCCCGAGCACCGTCAGCACCGCCGCCGTGCGCAGGCACGGCCTGCAGTCGGCGTCGTCGAGCGGTTCGAGCGACACGCCCTGGACCAGCGACTGGCCGGGCGCGGCCGCGTAGGGCAACGTCGGCACGCGCGTCGCGTCGAAGTCCGCCACCCGCTCGTCGAACCCCTGCCGCACCGGGTCGTCCGGGTTGACCTCCCAGCCGTGGTGCGCGCCGTCGAACGCCGGGCTGATCGCGGTCACCGTCAGCGGCCCCAGCACCCAGTAGTCGCCGTTGGCGAACCGGCCGTACGGGACGGCGCGGTCGAAGCTCCAACTCACCCCGTACTGCTCGATCCGGTCGGTCGTCGCGCCGACCGCGTCGTCGGTCTCGCCGACGTCGCCGACGCCGTCGTCGGCGGCCTCCACCTCCGCCGTCCCCTGGTCGCCGCCGTCCGCGGTCGAGGTCGAGTCGTCTCCGCAGCCGACCACCACGGCCCAGAGGAACGCGCTGCAGCCCGCCGACCGCCACACCCGACTCCCGGTCATCTTGAGCCTCCCTTCCGCCGCCGACGTCGCGCCGACGACGCCCCCGCACCGGCGTTCCGGCATCCGGTTGCACGCCGCCGGGCGACCCGCCGGGGACGGTGCGAGTATACCCGAGAGGCGCGAGCGGAGAGACACGCGCTTGCCGCCGCTCGACGGACCCCGTACACTTGGGGTGTATTGGAGGGACGCATGGCCCCACGAAAGCTCGGGACCGTTGGCGTGTTGTGCGGCGTCGCGATCCTCGCCGGCTGCTCGCCTTCCGTCGACAACACGCTGACCGACATCGTCCGCGACGACGGGGGGACCGTCGAGGGGCTCGAGGACGTCGACGGCCTCGAGGTTCCCGACGACGGTCCGACCGACCAGGCCGACGTCCCGTGTCCCGGCGTGCCGGAGCTGTGCAACGGCATCGACGACGACTGCGACCGGATGACGGACGAGGATTTCGACCTCAGCACCGACCCGCTGAACTGCGGCGAGTGCGGGGTGCTGTGCGCGCCGCTGCACGCCACCGGAGGCTGCGTCGACGGCTACTGCCGGATCTCGGCCTGCGACCCGGGCTGGGTCGATGCCAACGCCGCCGCGGTCGACGGCTGCGAGTACGAGTGCACGCCGACGGGCGAGGAATCCACGGCCGCGGTCAACTGCAGCGACCTGCTCGACAACGACTGCGACGGCCGGACCGACGCCGCCGACAGCGGCTGCGCGAGCTGCTTCCCCGAGCTGTGCAACGGCGCGGACGACGACTGCGACGGCCTGACCGACGAGGACTTCGACACCGACTTCGATCCGATGAACTGCAGCGCCTGCGGGCGGGCCTGCCCGGACCTGCCCAACGCGGTGCCGGCCTGCGTGCTGGGCGTCTGCGAGTTCTACTGCGAGTACGGCTGGAGCGACCTCGACGGCCAGCGCTGGAACGGCTGCGAGGCGGAATGCGTGCTGGCGGGCGACCCGGACGAGGTCGCCTGCAACGGCGTCGACAACGACTGCGACGGCCTGACCGACGAGGACTTCGTGCCGACGACCTGCGGCGAGGGGGTCTGCGTCCGCAGCTCGTACTGCCACCGCGGCGTCGTCAACTGCGTCCCGCTGCCGCCGCCCGTCCCGACGGACACCACCTGCAACCACCTGGACGACGACTGCGACGGCCGCACCGACGAGGACGCGGACTGCCGGTGCTACTCGGACGCCGAGTGCGACGACGGCAACGTCTGCAACGGCAGGGAGACCTGCGAGGTCGGCGTCGGCTGCCGTCCCGGCGAGTCGGTCGACTGCGACGACGGCCTCGATTGCACCGACGACGGCTGCAACGCGCTGGACGGGTCCTGCTACCACCTCCCGGTCCATACCCGCTGCTCGGACGGCGACGCCTGCAACGGCGGCGAGACCTGCGACGTGACTCGCGGCTGCGTCGCCGGCACCCCCGTCGACTGCGGCGACGGCGTGGCCTGCACCGCCGACAGCTGCGACCGCGTGACCGGCGGTTGCTCCCACACCCCGGTCGACGCCGACTGCAACGACGGCGTGTTCTGCAACGGCGACGAGGTCTGCCACCTCACCCGCGGCTGCGTCGCCGGCACGCCGCCGACCTGCTCCGACGGCGTGGCGTGCACCGACGACGCCTGCAACCCCGCGACCGGCACCTGCGTCAACACGCCGGTCGACGCGCGCTGCGACGACGGCCAGCTGTGCAACGGCGCCGAACGGTGCCTCGGCATGGCCGGCTGCCAGCCCGGCACGGCGCCGACCTGCGACGACGGCCTGGCCTGCACCGTCGACACCTGCGACCCCGCCGCCGCCGGCGGCGCCGGCCGCTGCGTCAACACCCCCCCCGACGCCGACGGCGACACCTACGCCCCCATCTCGTGCCTCGGCACCGACTGCAACGACTCCGACTCCGCCATCCGGCCCGGCGCCGCCGAACGCTGCAACGCCATCGACGACGACTGCGACACCAGCACCGACGAGACCTTCGCCTGCATCCGCGGCAGCACCGGCGCCTGCACCGTCGGCACCTGCTCCGGCTCCCGGATCTGCTCCAGCTCCTGCGTCTGGGGCACCTGCGTCGTCGCCGCCACCGAGACCTGCAACGGCGTCGATGACAACTGCAACGGCGTGGCCGACGAGGGCTTCACCTGCGTCGGCGGCACGACCCGCTCCTGCACCGTCTACGTCCCGAGCAAGACCTGCACCGGAACCCAGACCTGCAGCACCCCCGCCTGCACCTGGGGCACCTGCGTCGTCCCCCAGACCGGGAGCTACGCCGAGACCTGCAACGGCATCGACGACGACTGCGACGGGACCGTCGACGAGGCGCCGCCCTCCGGATACACGCTGTGCCCCGCCGTCGCCAACGGCACCTGGGCCTGCACCACCGGCACCTGCCGCATCGCCAGCTGCAACTCCGGCTGGTTCGACACCGACACCACGTATTCCAACGGCTGCGAATGCGCGCTCGAGTCCCCCGAGCGCCCGTCGACCTGCGACACCGCCACGACCCTCGGCACCACCTTCAACGACTACCCCTCGACGAGCCTCAGCGTCACCGGCAAGATCCACTCCGCCACCGACGTCGACTGCTTCTACTTCTCGGGCGCCGACGTGACCGAGACCAACGCCGACTCGTACCACGTCGACGTCCGCTTCACCTCGAACCCGTCGACGCAGTTCCAATTCTCCGTCTGGCGCGTCAACTGCACCACCGCCCCCTGCACCAACGAGACGGTTCGCTACGAGTGGTACACCGACTACCGCGGCGCCTGCGTCAACAAGCCGCTGGGAACGCTCGAGCCGTGCGGCGAGAACCCCTGCCGCACCGTCAACACCCTCGGCTACAACCTCTGCGCCACCACCACCGCCAACTACTACGTCTGCGTCTCCCGCCGCTCCGGCTTCACCCCGACCTGCGAGAGCTACACGATCGCCGTCAGCAACGGCGTCTACTGACCGCCGCGCCGCCCGACCCCCGCCCGCTGCAGCTTCTTCAGCAATCCGTAGCGCGACAGCCCGAGCAGCGCCGCCGCCCGCGTGCGGTTCCCCCCCGCCGCCGCCAGCGCCCGCTCGATCAGCGACCGCTCGAGCTGCTCCACGTTGGCCTTGAGGTCCAGCCCCTCCTCGCCCGCGCCCGCCGGCCCCGCCCCGCCGGCCCGCCGCAGGCCGCCGCCGAAGTCGATGCACGCCTCGTCCAGCTCGTCGCCGCCGGCCAGCACCAGCGCCCGCACCAGCGTGTTCTCCAGCTGCCGCACGTTGCCCGGCCAGCCGTGCACGGCCAGCTTGCGCAGCGCCCCCGGCGTCAGCCGCACCTTCCGGCCCGCGGCGTGGCGCGCCAGGAAGTGCGCCGCCAACAGCGGCACGTCGTCCGGCCGGTCCCGCAGCGGCGGCAGCAGCAGCGGCAGCACGGCCAGCCGGTAGTACAGGTCCTCGCGGAACCGGCCCTCCCGCACCATCGCCTCGAGGTCCCGGTTGCTCGCCGCGAGGATCCGCACGTCGACCCGCCGCAGCGTCGTGCCGCCCACGGGCCGGAGCTCCCGGTCCTCGAGCACCCGCAGCAGCTTGGCCTGCAGCCCCAGCGACAGCTCGCCGATCTCGTCCAGGAACAGCGTCCCCTTGTCGGCCACCACGAACAGCCCGGCGTGGTCCCGGTCCGCCCCGGTGAACGCCCCGCGCACGTGCCCGAACAGGATCGACTCCAGCAGCGACTCCGGGATCGCCGCGCAGTTCTCCGTCACGAACGGGCCGCCGCGCCGCGAGCCCCGCGTGAACAGCGCGCGCGCCACCAGCTCCTTGCCCGTGCCGCTCTCCCCGAGGATCAGCACCGGCAGCTCCGTCTCCGCCACCCGCCGCATCCGCCGGAACAGCTCCTGCATCGGCGCCGAGCGGCCCACGAACCCCGGGAACGGGTCCGACACCTCCGGCGGCAGCACCCGCTCGATCGTCTCCTTCAGGCCGCGCAGCTCCACCGCCTGGTCCTCCACGCGCCGCCGCAGCTCCGCGTTCAGCCGCTCGATCTCCTGCCGCCGCCGCCGCAGCAGCCGCAGGTGCCGCGCCGTCTCCAGCGCCAGCGCCGCCTGCCCCGCGAAGTCCAGCGCCACCTCCACCAGCCCCGGGTCGAAGGCCGACTCGCGCAGCCGGTGGTCGAGGTACACCGCGCCGAGCGTCCGGCCCCGCGCCAGCAGCGGCAGCACCATCACCGAGCGGAGTCCGAGGTCGTGCACGGAGCGCGAGGCGACGAACCGTCCGTCCTGCCGCGCGTCCATCGTCACCACCGGCTCCCCCGTCCGCGCCACCTGCTCGGCGATCGATAGCGAGATCGACCCGCCGTCGACCCCACCCAGCGCGTGCGTCGCCAGGTTGCGCAGCCGCCGCACCTGCAGCGGCCCCGTGCGCCCCCGCCGGGTCAGCAGCATCCCGCGCTCGGCGCCGACGATCTCGATCAGCGTCTCGAGGATCAGGTCCAGCAGCCGCGCCGGGTGCCGCTCCGCCACCAGCCGGCGCTGGATCGTCAGCCAGCGCCGCAGCTCGCGCTCGCGCGACACCCCGGCCTCGGCCGCCGGCT
>CAZMRP010000402.1:4242-5368 GCA_964568275.1 uncultured Myxococcales bacterium | reverse complement strand
GGCGACGAGGACGCCGCCGTGGAGACGATGCTCGGCCGCCGCCGCCCGCGCGGCCTCGGCGAGCTGACCGGCCTGACGCTGCCCGTCCCGCTGCTCCGCTCGCTGCTCCCGCCGGACGCCCGGCACCCCGCCGCCGACCTGCTCGGCATCGTCGCCCCGGTGATCGGCGTGTTCTTCGCGACCGACGTCGAGGTGCACGGCGCGACCAAACGCGATCGGCTCGGCGGCCGCGGGTCCACCCCGACCGGGCTCGCCGCCGTGGTCGACGCCGTGGCCCGCGCCGTGGGCCTCGAGGACATCCCGGCCTACCTCGCCGGCGTCGACGCCGCCCGCGGGGCCTTCGTCGAGCCCGAGGCGCGGCCGGTGGTGGTGCTGCCGCGCGAGCTGGCCGAGGCCAGCGCGGTCGAACAGATCTTCCAGGTCGGCCGCGCGATGGCCAAGATCGCCCTCGGACTGCACCTGGTGGACAAGCTCAGCCCCTCCGAGCTGTCGACGCTGCTCGAGGCGCTGACGCGGCTGGTCGGCAAGGACGGTCGCGACGGCTTCTCGGACTCGGCCGAGGGACGGGTGATCGAGCTGGCGCGGCGGCTGGACCGCGACCTGCCGCGCCGCACGCGCCGGGCCCTGGAGCCCGTCGTGCGGCTGTTCGTGGAACGGCGGCTGGAGCGCCCCGCGGCGTTCCTGGCGGCGGTCGAGCTGGCCGCGGAGCGCGTGGGGCTCGTGCTGTCCGACGCGCTGGTCCTGGCGGTGCGCAGCGCCGCCCGCCGCGAGGCCCCCGAGACCGCGGCCTCCGGCGACCTCCGCGAGGCCCTCCGCCTCTCCCCCGTCGCCCGCGACCTGCTCCGCTTCTCCGTCTCCGAAGAACGCGAGACGATCGGCCTGTAGCCCGTCAAGGTGTCGTCCCGGGACGCCGTCGTTGGGACACCTGTCGCCGCAGGTCCGCGTCGTCGCCGAAGGAGCCCGCAGGGGCGCGCCGTAGATGAGGAGCCCGTAGGGGCGCGCCGTAGATGAGGAGCCCGCAGGGGCGCGCCGTAGATGAGGAGCCCGCAGGGGCGCCCCGTAGATGAGGAGCCCGTAGGGGCGCCACGTAGGGCCGCGCAGCGGCCCGAGTGCGCCCACGTTCTTC
>CAZMRP010000402.1:3308-4142 GCA_964568275.1 uncultured Myxococcales bacterium | reverse complement strand
GCGCCAGGTGGATGAGGACCCCGTAGGGGCGCCACGTAGGGCCGCGCAGCGGCCCGAGTGCGCCCACGTTCTTCGAAGGAAGGCGTCGGCCGCGGCCACGACGAGGCACCCGCAGGGGCGCCAGGTGGATGAGGACCCCGTAGGGGCGCCACGTAGGGCCGCGCAGCGGCCCTAGTGCGCCCACGCGCTGAGGCGGGCCTGCAGAACGAGGCGTTCCGCCGTCGGCAGACCGGGCCGCCGCAACGGAAACGCTCACATGCGCGATGGCCACGCCCATGGACGACCGGAACTCCCGCCACCGACGCAGGCGCATCCGTTTGCCTCCGCAAGCCTACAGGAACGGAGACCCGTTTCACATCGACAGCGGCACTGTCGGCCGACGCCCGGTCTTCCGGGAATCCCGGCTCGCGGTCATGGTGGTGCGGCGACTCGCTCGGCAACTCCGAGAGTGCGGCGGCCCGATCCTGGCGTACTGCCTGATGCACGAACACCTGCACGTCGAGCTTGTTGCCGAGCCGGACCTCGTCCTGTGGGTCCGGCTGTTCAAGTCGGCGACCGCGGCGGAGGCCGGTCGGCTCGGCCTGCAAGGCCGACTGTGGCAGCGTGGCTTCTACGACCGCCGCCTGACCCGCACCGACAGAGCGCTCGGCGACGTCGCGCGCTACATCGTCGAGAACCCCGTGCGCGCGGGCTTGGTGGAACGCGCCGAGGGCTGGCCGTATTCGCGCGTTTCTTGTTTGCTGTGAGCCCGGCGGGCGCACTCGGGCCGCTGCGCGGCCCTACGTGGCGCCCCTACGGGAACCAGATCGTGTGCTGTGCGGACGGGTTGGTCCG
>CAZMRP010000402.1:0-3208 GCA_964568275.1 uncultured Myxococcales bacterium | reverse complement strand
AAGAAGGCGGGCGCACTCGGGCCGCTGCGCGGCCCTACGTGGCGCCCCTACGGGAACCTCATCTACGTGGCGCCCCTACGGGAACCAGATCGTGTGCTGTGCGGACGGGTTGGTCCGAAGAAGGCGGGCGCACTCGGGCCGCTGCGCGGCCCTACGTGGCGCCCCTACGGGATCCGAAGACGACACCGCGCCTGCCGCGGCGGGGCGCACTCGCGCCGTCGGGCCCGCTTCGCGGTCCCACGGCGCTACGTGGCGCCCCTACAGGAATTGAGGGGCCCGCTTCGCGGTCCCACGGCGCTACGTGGCGCCCCTACAGGAATTGAGGGTCCCGCTTCGCGGTCCCACGGCGCTACGTGGCGCCCCTACGGGATCCCAAAGGTCAAGAGTCCGACCCCAAACCCCGACGAGCGCGGGCCGTGTCGTCAGAACATGTAGTTGACGCGCAGGCCGAGCGTGAACAGCTCGGGCATCCCGATGCCGAACTCGGGCGTGATCACCAGGTTGCGCAGCGGCTTGAAACGCGCGCCGATCTTGCCCGTGATCATCGGGTACACCGGCCAGATGCCGTCCGCCTTCTCCGGCACCACCTCGTAGTTGCCGCCGGGCTCGCAGTAGAACGCGTCCGGCGCGCCCGGACCGTCGCACGCCGCCCAGTTCCCGGAAGCGTCCTCGTACGCCTCGTGGCGCATCAGGTCGCCGGTCCGAATCCCGATCCCGAACCCGCCGCCGTAGATCAACGAGACCCACGGCTCGAACTCGTACCCCGACAGGAACTCGACCGTGAACCAGACCAGCCCGAGCGTCGACTTCCAGATCTCGGTCTCCGAGGCCGGGTCGCCCTTCTCGCGGGTCCAGGACTCGACCGGGTAGCTGCCCCACCAGACCGAGGTGACGATGTCGAGGCCGTTGCGGCGGTAGGTGAACTCCGGGCCGAGCGCCCAGCCGTAGACCGTGTCGAAGTGCTCGAGGCCGAACGCCTCGATCAGGAAGTCCGGCATGAACAGCACGTGGGTCCGCACGCCGACCAGGAAGTACGACTCGTCCGGGTCCTCGATCAGCGCCAGCTCGGGGTCCTCCTCGGGCGCCGCGATCAGCGGCTGGTTCGGGTCGCCGGAGCCCTGGAGGAAGCCGGTGTCGCCGGAGTCGGGGGGCGGGCCGCCGACCGGGTCCGCCGGGTCGCCCGTCGGCGCGGGCTCGGTGGTGCCGCCGGCGCCGAGGAACGACGCGTCGTCGTCTCCCGCGGGCTGGGCCGCGGCGGGCCAGGCGGCCGTCGCGAACAGACAGGCCACGAGCAGCAGCAGCTTGCGCATCGGTTGCTCCCTCCCGGCGGTCCCGCGCCGGCCCGCGGCCGGCGGCGCCGCCTAGCTGTTCTAAGCGGACCCCTCGATCCGCCGGATTTCCCGCTCGAGCGCCCCGCGGACCACGTCGTCCGGCTCGCGGTCCACGCGGCGCCGCAGCGCGCGCAACGCCTTCGCCCCGCCGATCCGGCCGAGCGCCCCGGCCGCGGTCTCGCGCACCGCCGTCCGCTCGTCGTCCAGGTACGGCGCGATGGTCGACACGGCGTCCTCCCCGAACCCCGTCGCCAGCCCGTCGAGCGCGCGGCGCAGGATCAGGTCGGACAGCTCGGGCCGCGCCAGCAGCCCGGTCAGCGTCCGCCGGGACGCCTCGTCGGGGAACCAGCCCAGCGCGAACGCCGCGCGACCCCGCACCAGCGGCGCCTCGGCCTCGTCCAGCGCCACCGCGATCAGCGCGTCCCGCGTCCCCTCGCCCAGCTTGGCGAAGTCGTCCGCCGTCGCCTGGTACTCGTAGGCGCGCAGCAGGCCCATCAGCCGCGTCTGCGACTCGGCCGACAGCGCCGTCGGGTCGGCGGCCGCGAGGGCCGGGGCGAGCAGCGCGACCAGGATCGAACCGGCGAGCAGGGAGCGCATGTCGTTCCTCCGTGCCGGGCCCGCGGCCCGGCGTCCGTTTCGACCGGTAGCCTACCCGACTCCCGGCCCTCGGGCAACGAACCGTCGGCGCAGGAGCGCGAGCCCGAGGAGCGCCGCCGGTCCGGCCCAGCCGACGGTGCGGCCCGGGCGCACCGCGCAGGACAGCCCGCCGCCGTGGGCCTCCGCGACGGCCGGCAGGTCGCCGTCGCCGGTCGCCTCGCCGCCCGCGTCGCCCGCGTCGTCCCCCGCGCACCCCTCGTCGGTCGCGCCGTCGCAGTCGTCGTCGATGCCGTTGCCGCAGCTCTCCTCGCCCGGCTCCGCCCCGCCGGTGCAGCCGCAGTCGGGCAGGTCGTCGATCGCCTCGTTGCAGTCGTCATCGACCCCGTTGCAGGTCTCGGGGACGGGCGCGCGGCCGCCGGCGCAGCCGCAGGTGATGCCGATGCCGTCATCGATGCCGTTCCAGCAGTCGTCATCGACGCCGTTGCAGGTCTCGAAGGCGGTGGGGACGCAGGCGCCGGTGTCGGCCAGCGCCTCGCGGACGAGGTCGGCGTACGCGGCGACGTTGGTGAAGTTGGAGGCGCCGCTGCACACGCCGATCAGCGCCTCGCTCGCCACCCCGACCAGCACCCCCTCGAACAGGGAGGGTCCGCCCGAGTCGCCCGAGCAGACGCGGTTGTCGGTGGTCGCGTAGTCGAGGTGGCCGAGCGACGAGACGTAGCCGTCGCGGCGGTACTTGACCCCCGAGGAGCCGTCGTCGCCGGCGATGCTCTGGCCGTAGCCGATCGAGGTGACCGTGGACAGCAGGCCGAAGCCGGGCCAGGGGAGGAAGGCCCAGCGCACGAAGCCCTGCGTGAAGTCGCGGTCCAGCAGCATCACGCCGATGTCGCCCTCGGTGTAGTCCGAGCCCGGCGTGGTGCGGGTCTCGACGACGCCGTAGTCGTCGGTGAACCCGTGCCAGCCCGGCCCGACCATCACGTGCCATCCCTCGGGCGAGGCGCGGGAGGGGATGCAGTGCTTGGCGGTCACCACCACCCGCGGCGCGATCGCCGTCCCGGTGCAGGCGAAGCCCCAGTCGTGGAACAGGTAGACCACCGGGTCCATCCCCGGCTCCAGCGTCCCGTCGACGATCGCGCGGACACCGGTCGCCGGCGCCTCGGGCGGGAGGGCGTCGTCGGGGCAGCCGGCGAGGGCGAGGACGACGAGGCCGCACGGCGGGCGGATGCGCATCGGTGTCGGTTCCTCCGTTCCCCCGGAGAGGCCGCGGACCGCGGGCGGCGCCC
>CAZMRP010000401.1:0-5376 GCA_964568275.1 uncultured Myxococcales bacterium | reverse complement strand
GCAGGCGAAGCCGTTGTCGGGTCCGCCGACGCAGTCGTCGTCCAGGCCGTTGCAGGTCTCGACCGGCGGCGTGCAGGCCGAGCCGGTCGGCAGGGCGCAGGCCGTGCTGCAGGTGCCGATGCCGGTCGAGCCGCAGCTCGTGGTGCAGGTCACGGGCTGGCCGGCACAGCAGGCGAAGCCCTCGTCGCAGGCCCCGTCGCAGTCGTCGTCGCGGCCGTTGCAGGTCTCGGCCGGCGGCGTGCAGCTGCCCCAGACGCAGGTCGAGCCGCAGGTCTCGGTGCCGGTGCTGCTGCACGAGGTCGTGCAGCTGCGGGTGGCCGCCCGCACGCAGGCGAAGCCGTTGTCGGGTCCGCCGACGCAGTCGTCGTCCAGGCCGTTGCAGACCTCGGCCGGCGGGGTGCAGTCGCCCCACTCGCAGGCCGACGAGCAGGTCCGGCTGCCCGTCGTGCCGCAGGAGGTCGAGCAGGAGCCCGTCGCGGCCGGGACGCAGGTGAAGCCGTTGTCCGGGCCGTCGACGCAGTCGTCGTCCAGGCCGTTGCAGATCTCGGCCGGCGGGACGCAGGCGCTCCAGGCGCAGGCGTCGCAGGTCTGGGTCCCCGTCGTGCTGCAGCTGGTGGTGCAGGCGCGGGCCGGGTCCGAGTCGCAGGTCTCGACGCCGGCGCGGACGAACCCGTCCCCGCAGGTCGCGTTGCGGCAGGTGCTGAGGCAGGCGTCCGTGTTGTCGGTGTTGCCGTCGTCGCATTCCTCGCCGGGGTCCACCGTGCCGTTGCCGCATTCGGGCGCCGCGCAGACCTCCCCGCGGCAGACGCCGGCGCCGCCGGCGGGCAGCGTGCACGCGGTGCCCTCGGCCGGCGGCGTGCCGTCCTCGCAGGCGTGCGAGGCGCCGCAGGTCTCCAAGCCGTTGCACGCCTCGAGGTCGTCGCACTCGGCGTCCGTCGTGCAGCTGAAGCTGCAGTCGTCCTCGCAGCCGTCGTCCGGCACCGCGTTGCCGTCGTCGCAGGCCTCGACGCCGGCGTGGACGAAGCCGTCCCCGCAGGTGGCCGACTGGCAGGTGCTGAGGCAGGCGTCCGTGTCGTCGGTGTTGCCGTCGTCGCACTCCTCGCCGGTATCCACCACGCCGTTGCCGCAGTTCGCCGACACGCACACCTCGGAGCGGCAGACGCCCGGCTCGCCGCTCGACAGCGTGCAGGTCGTGCCCTCGTCCGGCGGGGTGCCGTCCACGCAGACGTGGTCCGTGCAGCTCTCCGTGCCGTTGCAGTCCTCGCCGTCGTCGCACTCGGTGGACGACTCGCAGCTGAACGTGCAGTCGTTGTCGCAGCCGTCGCCCTCCACGTCGTTGGCGTCGTCGCAGTCCTCGCCGACGTCGACGATCCCGTCGCCGCAGGTCGGCGGCACGTCCGCCTCGGTCTCGGCGCCGTCGTCGGCGACCTCGACGTCCGTCCGGTCGCGGATGTCGGTGACGTCCGGCACGTCCTCCCCGTCCAGCACCTCCTCGAAGTCGGTTCCGCCGTCGTCGGACGTCGACGTGCTGTCGCCGCCGCAGGCCGTTGCCGACAGGGCCCCGAACAGGCCGAGCACCACCCAGACCTCGAAACCCATCGATGCGCGTCGCTTCATCACGAACCTCCCGGTGCCTGGTGCACCCCCAGCGAATCGGCGGAACGCTAGCACCCGCCCCGCCGACCGGCAAGGAGTCCCGGAGCGGATGTCCCGGAGCGAAGCGGAGGACTTGACGGGCGCTCCCCGGAGGGCTAGCTGGGCGCCGACGTTCCCGGACCCCCCCGCGGGCGGCCGCGGGAGCGTCGTGAAGGTGACCCATGCCGCTGCGGATCAACATCGACGGCCGGATCCTGTCCGAATCGCGGGCCCGCGTCCCGGTGCTCGACCGCGGTTTCCTCTACGGGGACTCGGTCTACGAGGTGCTCCGCACCTACGGCGGCCGGCTGTTCGCCGAGACGTCGCACCTGCGCCGCCTGGAACGCTCGGCGGCCGGGTTGGCGCTCGACCTTCCCCCCCGCGCCCGGCTGCGGCGCGAGATCCGCCGGACGATGGCCGCCGCGGCCGAGGCCGAGTCGTACGTGCGGGTGATCGTCACCCGCGGGGTCGGGCCGATCACCCTCGATCCGACCTCGGCCCGCAAGCCCTGCACCGTGATCGTCGCCAAGGCGTTCGAGCCGTTTCCCGACGCGGCCTATCGCCGGGGTCTCCGCGTGCACATCCCCGGAATCCGGCGCAACGCCCGCGAGGCGCTCGACCCGTCGATCAAGAGCGGCAACTACCTGAACTCGGTGCTGGCGCTGGGCGCCGCGCGGCGCGCCGGGTGCGACGACGCCCTGCTGCTCGACGGGCGCGGCCGCATCACCGAGGCCACCTCGGCCAACGTGTTCGTCGTGCTCCGCGGCACGTTGTGCACCCCGCCGCTCGACGCCGGTATCCTCGAGGGCGTCACTCGCGGGCTGCTGCTGCGCCTGGCGGCCGCGGACGGGATGCGCTGCGCGGAGCGGCACCTGCGGCCGGCGGACCTGCGGCGGGCCGACGAGGTGCTGCTGACCAGCACGCTCCGGGAGGTGATGCCGGTGGTCCGGGTCGACCGCGCGGTCGTCGGCGACGGGCGCCCCGGTCCCGTCGCCCGTCGGCTGCGCGAGTTGCTGCAGGCCTACGCCGCCCGGGTCCGGCCGCGTCGCCCCTGACCCGCTCTCCGCAGCCCTCGGGCCCGAACTGCGCATCCGGGCTTGCCGTCGCGCATCCGGCAGGGGACAATGCTGCATCGAACGGCGGCGCGCGGGTCCGGCGGGCGGTCGGCCGACCGCGGCGGGAAAGGGGTGGACCGATGACCAGGCTGGAACGACGGCACGCGCGAGGGTCGGTGGGTGCGGCGACGGTTCGGCTCGCGGTGGTGCTCGCGGCGTTCCTGGCGGCCGGCTGCTCCACCGGCGGGGACCCGGTCGGCCCGGACGTCGGGCGCACGGACGGCGATGCCGACGTCGGCTTCGAGGTCGGCGGGCCGTGCGACCCGGCGGCGGACGACTGCCCGGCCGGCTCGTTCTGCAGCGCCCTCGGCCGCTGCATCCGCGACGGCAGCTGCCTGGACGCCCGGGATTGCGCCGCGGGACAGCACTGCGGCCTCGAGTCGTTCGTCTGCCTCGGCGAGGGCGAGTGCCGGTCCACCGGCGACTGCGGGCCGGGCTTCGTCTGCGACCCCGCCGCCGGCACCTGCGTCATCGGCGGGGCTTGCGGCGACGACGAGTTCGACACCACGCGCCTGGCGCCGAACATGATGATCCTGCTCGACCGGTCGGGCAGCATGGAAGGTCCGATGGACAGCGCGACGCGCTGGGACGTCGCCAAGGATGCGGTGCGGCAGGTCACCGAGGCGTACGACGACGAGATCCGTTTCGGGCTCGCCACGTTCTCGGCCTGCCTCCCCGGCGGCTGCTCGGCCGGCACGATCGTCGTCCCGCTCGCGGACCGCAACGCCGCCGCGGTCAACGGCTTCCTCGCCCCGCTGGCCGGCCGCGGCAGCGCGACCGGCACGCCCCCCGACTACCTGTGCGACTCCGGCGACCCGGAGACCAGCACCGGCCGCTCGCTGCTGGCGCTGGTCGGCGAGCCGGCGCTGCAGGACCCGGCGCGCACCAACACGGTGCTGCTGGTGACGGACGGCGCGGAGACCGGCGAGTGCACCGACGGCGGCGCGCACGACGGTCCGGCCGGCGCCGCGGCGCTGCTCGGCCAGACCGAGCCGGTCCAGACCTACGTCGTCGGCTTCTCGCGCGACGTCTCGGCCGACGCGCTGACCGCGGTGGCGACGGCCGGGGGCACCGAGCGCTACTACCAGGCGGACGACGCCAGCGGGTTGCTGGCGGCGTTGTCGACCATCGCGTCCCACGTGGCGTCGTGCGACTTCCGGATCGACGCCGACGTGGCGGACCCGTCGCTGATCCACGTCTACTTCAACGACGACCCGACGCAGATCCCCCCCGACCCGGCGAACGGCTGGACCTACGACGAGACGACCGGGCGGCTGAGCTTCCACGGCACGGCCTGCGACGGGATCCTCTCGGGCGACGTCACGGACATCGACGTGGTCTACGACTGCGACGGCCCGGTCCTCGGCTGACCGGGGTCCGCGAGGTCGATTTTCGGCGTTTCGGGGTTGCGCTCCGGGGCTCGTCCGATACCATCGGCCGGGTCATGAAGCGCAGGACGATGCTGGTTCTCGGAGTGTCGTGTCTGCTCGTGTCGCTCGTGCCGGTCGCGGCACGCGCCGCCGAGCCGGCGGCGGCGACCGCCGGCACGGCGGAGGAGGCGGGAGGCGAAACGGCGGCGGAGTGGATCCGCGGGCTGCTGCCGGACTGGCTGACCGAGGACGGGTTCGCGGGCCTCGCCTACTGGCAGTGGCTCGGGATCCTGCTGGTCGTGTTCGCCGGCCTGCTGCTCGACCTGCTGGTGCGCCAGCTGCTGCACGAAGCGTGGCGGCGGTACTCGGCCCGACGCCTGCGGCGCCAGCCGGACCGCAAGCTGGTGCGGCGGGCGGTGCGGCCGTTCGGGCTCGCCGCCGGGGCGCTGGTCTGGTACTTCGGCCTGCCGCTGCTCGGCCTGCCGGAAATGGTGCTGCTCGTCGTCCACGTGGCGGTGCGCGTGCTGCTGGTGCTCGCCTCCGTCTGGGCCGCCTACCGCCTCACCGACCTGTTCACCGACTACCTGATGCGCAAGGCCGAGGCGACGACCACGCGCTTCGACGACGTGCTCGTGCCGTTGCTGCGCAAGACGCTCAAGGTGTTCGCCGCCGCCGTCGGCCTGGTCTACATGGCCGACGCGTTCCGGATCGAGATCGTCCCGCTGCTCACCGGCCTCGGGATCGGCGGCCTGGCCTTCGCCTTCGCCGCCAAGGACTCGATCGAGAACTTCTTCGGCTCCGTCGCCGTGATCCTCGACCGCCCGTTCGAGGTGGGCGACTGGGTGGTGATCGAAGGCGTGGAGGGCACCGTCGAGGAGCTCGGGCTGCGCTCGACGCGGGTTCGCACGTTCTACAACTCCCAGGTCTCGATCCCGAACTCCACGCTGGTCCGCGCGCGGGTCGACAACTACGGCCGGCGACGCTTCCGGCGGTTCAAGACGCACCTCGACGTGACCTACGACACGCCGCCCGAGCGGATCGAGGCGTTCTGCGCGGGGATTCGCGAGCTGATCCTGGCGCACCCCTACACGCGCAAGGACTACTTCCACGTCTGGCTCAACGAGTTCGGAGCGGCCAGCCTGCGGGTGCTGGTGTACATGTTCCACGAGACGCCGGACTGGGCGACGGAGCTGCGCGAGCGGCACCGGTTCATGCTGGACGTGATCCGGCTCGCCCAGCGCCTGCAGGTGGAGTTC
>CAZMRP010000400.1:3007-5377 GCA_964568275.1 uncultured Myxococcales bacterium | reverse complement strand
CGGCGCGCCGCGCCCGCGTCGGGCAGCACGGCGAAGGACAGCCCGCCGGCGACGCCGGCGACCAGCGCGGCATGGAGCTGGATCCGCGCGGTGCCGTTGTCGAGGAACAGCAGCGTCGGCGCGGCCAGCAGCGGCAGCAGGTGCAGCGCCGCATCGCCCAGCGCCCGGACCCAGGTCCGACCGCGGGTCCGCAGGGCCCAGGCGACGAGGCCGGCCAGCGCGAGCAACTCGAGCGTCAGGGTGCCGGTCTCCCGCAGCAGCGGGATGCGCAGCGGGCCGCGGAACGGGCCCGCGCGCAGTCCCTCCTCGATCTCGTGCCACGGGAAGTACAGCCACTGCCGCGCCAGCGCCAGCGCGTAGGCGGTCGGCACCAGCAGCAGGAGCAGTCCCGCCGCGCGCAGCCACGGCCGCACGCGCGGCCACAGCCGCGGCGACGACGAGGGCCCGCCGGCGGTCGCCTGCTCCACGGAGCCGGGATACTATCAGCGGTCCTTGCAGCAGCGGAAGCCGGCGTTGAGCGACAGCCAGCCGGCGTTGAACGTGCAGTTCACCCGCAGCGACGCCGCCGCGCAGTTGAACGCCCCGCCCCGCACCTCGAAGCCCCGCGGGTCGACGGTCGACGGCACGATCTCCCACACGTTGCCGTTCAGGTCGTACGTCCCGTAGGTGTTCGTGCAGTCCGGGAACGCCCCGGTCGGCGCCACGCGGAAGCAGTAGTAGCGGTAGCCGCAGTCCGCCGCCGTGTCGCACTCGGCCGCCGGGATCCCGGCGTCCGCGCAGTGGTCGTCGCAGAACGTGTCGACGCAGTTGCAGGTCTCGCGGTCGAACGTGTCGCCGTAGACGAAGGGCAGCCCGGACGGCCCGGCACACGCCGCCTGCCACTCCTCGGGCCGGCACAGCCGCTTCCCCGCCGCGGCGCAGGCCGCCTCGAAGGTCGCCAACCCGGCCGCGTCGAACGGGTTGAGGAACCACGGCCAGACCCCCGCGCGGCTGGTGGCCCGCGTCTCGTCCACCCCGGGGTGGTCGACCCGCGCGTCGGGGCGCGAGGCCTCGTAGCGGTCGATGCACACGCGCCCCGCGGCCACCATGTCGTCGGGACACGGGCCGAGCGGCACGTCGCCGTCCGGCGCGTCGGCCGCGTCGTCCGGTTCCCCGACGTCGTCCGCCGCATCGACGTCCGCCGGAACCTCGGCGGTCTCGGCCGGAACTTCCCGCGCATCGACGAGCGCCTCGACGGTCTCGCCGTCTCCGTCGGCCTCGGCGGTCGTCTCCGGCGTGCGGTCCCGCGCGTCCGGATCCCCCGCCAACGTCACCGTCTCGTCGCAGGCCGCCACGGCCAGCACCACCGCCAGCAACGCCATCCGTCCGTTGCGGTTCATCCCGAGCATCCTCCCGCTCCCCCCGCGGGTCGCAGCGCGCCGACGCCGTGCGGCCGCGCCTTCACCTCCCGAACGGCCCCGCGCTTCGCCTCAGCGGTCCCTGCAGCAGCGGAACCCGGCCTTGAGCGCCAGCCAGCCCGCGTTGAACGTGCAGTTCACCCGCATCGACGCCCAGGCGCAGTTGAACGCCCCGCCCCGCACCTCGAACCCGCGCGTGTCGACCGTCGTGCGCACGATCTCCCAGACGTTCCCGTTGATGTCGTACGTGCCCAGCTCGTTCGTGCAGCCCGAAAAACTCCGCGTCGGCTCGACGTGGAAGCAGTAGTAGCGGTACCCGCAGTCGGGGGCGGTGTCGCACGAAGCGGGCGGGATCGAGTGCGTCGCGCAGTAGTCGTCGCAGAAGGTGTCCACGCAATTGCAGGTCTCGCGGTCGAAGGTCGTGCCGTAGACGAACGGCAGACCCGCCGGCCCCTGGCACGCCGCCTGCCACTCGTCGGCCCAGCACAGCCGCTTGCCCGCCGCCGCGCACGCCGTCTCGTAGGTCGCCAGCACGGTCGTGTCGAACGGGTCGACGAACCACGGAATCACGTCCGGCCGGCTCGTCGCCCGCGTCTCGTCCACCCCGGCCCAGGTCCCCGTCGCGTCCGGCCGGGACGCCTCGTAGCGGTCGATGCAGATCGACCCGGAAGGCACCATGTCGTCCGGACACGGCGCCGACCCACCGTCGCCCTCGGCCGCATCGGCGGCGTCGAGCGTCTCTTCCTCGACGTCGGCCTCCACCTCGATCGGCACGTCTTCCACGTCGACCGGCACGTCCGACCCGTCCAACGGCACGTCTTCCACGTCGACCGCCACGTCCGACCCGTCCGTCAGCACATCCGACGTGTCGACGGGCACGTCCTCCACGTCGACCGGCACATCCGACCCGTCCAACGCCACATCCGACCCGTCCAACGCCACATCCGACCCGTCCAACGCCACATCCGACCCG
>CAZMRP010000400.1:0-2907 GCA_964568275.1 uncultured Myxococcales bacterium | reverse complement strand
TCGGCATCGGCGTCGACGGAGTCGGGAACGTCGTTCGGCGACGGCGACCCGGGACAACCGAGTCCCAGCCCGGCCAGCAGGAACAGCGCGGCGGCGGCACGGTGCAGGAACGGGTTCACGCGGCTCCTCCGCCGACTCATCCGGCCGCGCAGCTGCGCGTGGCGCAATCGCAGACCCGACCCGGGAACTCCTCGGTCGTGCGCGTGCAACTCCCCGCGGAACAACTCGGCGTCTCCTGGCGGCAGACGTCCCCCTCCATCCGGCAGTACGGCAGTCCGCACTCGGCATCGCCGTAGGAGCAGTGCAGGGTGTAGTCCGGCGCGGGGCAGTCGCGCGGGCAGTTGCAGAAGTTCTCGCCGAGGTGCAGTTCGCAGACGCCGTCGCCGCACGGGGTGCAGGTCAGCACCCAGCAACTGGCGAAGCAGGCGATCTGGTCCCGATCGGGCAGCATTCCCGCCATCGGCATCACCGAGGACAGGGCGAGCAGTCCCGGGCAGCAGCGCCCCGAGCCCGGGTAGTAGGTGCCGCCGGCGCCGGTGCAGGTCTCGTTGCGGCAGCACAGCGGCGACGCGCCGGAACACCCGAGCGGCTCGGCGAGGACCGTCCCTTCGTAGCACGAGGCTGCGTCGGGAACGCACTGGCCGCCGCCGCGTTGGCACTCGGTGTCGCCGGGGCAGGCCGCGACCGGATCGGCTTCGCAGACCCACGTCCCGGCGTCGCAGCGGCACCACGGCGCGAGCGTCCCGTCCCAGCAGCTCCACGGGTGGCTTTCGCCGTCGGCGCACGGTCCGGGACAGTCGGCGGGGCAGGTCAGGGTCGCCGCCTCGAGTTCGTCGCACGTCCCGTCGCCGCAGTCGCCGGCGCAGACGCAGGTCTCGGTGTCGGGCCGGCAGCGCGGCGTGCCGACGCCGCACGGCGTCCCCGCGCAGTGGTCGTCGCTCGCGCAGCCGACGCAGTAGGACATCACGCACTGCTCGCCGGGGCAGTCCTCCGGCCCGAGGCAGCGGCAGCGGCAGGCGCCGAGCGACAGCTCGCAGAACGGGTTGTCGCAGTCGGGAACCGTGCCCGCCGTGCAGGTGGCGTCGGCGGTGCACGGCGTGGAGCAGACGGCCTCGCCCGGGAAGCCGAGGCAGCGCAGTCCGGCCGTGCAATCGCAGTCGATGGCGCAGGCGTCTCCGAGCGCTCCGGTGCCGGTGCAGGCATCGGCATCGGCGTCGGCATCCGCGTCCCCGTCGGCACCGTCGGCCACGTCGTCGCCGTCCGCATCCGCATCCGCGTCGGCGCCCGCGTCGTCGGGAACCTCGCCGCTCGACTCGTCCGCCGCGTCGGAGGACGGCGGGCTTTCGTCGCAGCCGAAGGCCCCCCAGAGCAGTACGAGGATCCAGGCCGAGCAGCGGAACGATGGCATGGACGGCGCCTCCCTGCGACGCGCGCCCGTCTGCGGGCGACTCGTCGTCGACGGAAACATGGCCCACGAGCGGCGGAGAGGCAACTGATTCCGCGTCCCCGACCGCCGCCGCCCCTCCTCCTGCGCACGGATTGCGCAGTGCGCCGTCCTCGGGTGGCTCGCGGAGAGACAGGCTGCGCAGACGGTGCGCAGCGGGCGCGGCCTCGCAGGGCGGCACGGCGACGCAAACGCTTGCGATTCTCCTGCGCTGCCGGGTCCGAACCGGCGGCGGCACGGAACCCGCTTGGGCTCCGGGGCGGTCGATCCTCGGGGCCCGGTTGGTCGCCCCGCGACGGATGCGACGGAAGGAGCACGAAGATGAAGAAGCACCTGGTGTGGATCCCGGTCGTGGCCCTGCTGGCCGCCGCTTCCGCCTTCGCCGCCTGGGCTCCGGCCTCGGCGGCCGACGACGGTTCGTCGACGGTCGCCGCGAGCGGCCTGGCCTGTCCCGGCGGCGGGCAGGGCGGCTGCGGCTGCGCCCAGGGCGGCGAGTGCAACTGCGGCGCCGAGTGCAACTGCGGCGGCGGGTGCAACTGCGGCGAGGGCGGCGAGTGCAACTGCGGCGCCGAGTGTCCGCGGTTCGTCGACGAGAACGGCGACGGGGTCTGCGACAACCGCGGCCAGGGGAACTGCGGCTGCCACCGCGGTGGCCGGTAGCCGCCTCACCCGCCCCACGCTCCGGACGCCGGCCGGCTCCGCGCCGGTCGTCGAACCCGTTCCCCGAATCCGCTTCCCCGACTAGGATGGTGTCCCGATGACCGATCCGGCTCCGCCGTCCGCACGTCGGTTCCGCCGCCCCGTCCCGTGGGGCCTGGTGGCCCTGCTGGTGCTGTTCGCGGCGCTGGCCGCGGTCGTCGGCTGGCAGACCTGGGCCGGGCTGGACCACATCGACCGGATGATGGCCGAGCGGAGCCGGACGCTGTACCGGATGGTGGCGACCGAGGTCCGCAACGTGGCGCGCTACGGCGCCGCGCGGCTCGAGCGGCTGGACGAGGTGCTGGCGGAGGTCGCGACGGGCGGGGACGTCGACGGCGTCTCGCTGACCCGCACCGCCGGCGGCGTCGCGTTGGCGCGGGGGGAGTTCCCGGACCCGCTGCCGCCGTACGAAGCCGACGGACGCAGCTTCGTGCTGGACGGCGAGGTGCTGCTGCTCGCCGGTCCGGCGACGATCGTCACCCAGGGCTGCACCGGCTGCACGACCTGCGAGGCGGTCGATTCGACCTGCCCGGCCGCCGGCAGCCAGGCCATCGACGGCGACTACGTCGTGCTGCTCGCGCTCGACGCGCGCCCGTACCTGGTCCTGCAGCGCGGCGTGTGGCTGCAGACGCTGGCGGCCGCGGTGCTGCTCCTGGGGCTGGTCGGCGGCCTGCTGGCGTATCGCGCCCAGCTGCGGCGCGCGGCGCGGATGGGCGAGGCGCTGGCGGTGGCGGACGAGCGGGCGCGGGCGCTGGAGCGGCTGA
>CAZMRP010000399.1:0-5379 GCA_964568275.1 uncultured Myxococcales bacterium | reverse complement strand
GAGGCGGCGCGCGAGGCGGGCTGCACGGTGCTCGAGCCGCCCGAGGTGCTGCGCGAGCACCTGCGGGCGGTGCTGGTGCGCCACGCGGCGCAGCTGCTCGGGCACCAGGAGGTCCAGGACCTGCTGGACCGGCTCGAGGAGCAGGCGCCGGCGCTGGTGCGCGCGGCGACCCCCAAGCCGCTCCCGCTGGAGCGGCTGGTGGCGCTGCTCAAGATCCTGGTCGAGGAGGGGGTGTCGATCCGCGACCTGCGGCGGGTGCTCGAGTCGGCCGTGCAGCACGGGGCGGAGAAGGACCCGTACCGGCTGGCCGAGGCGGTGCGGGCGGACCTCAAGCGGTCGATCACCACGGCGCTCACCGGCGGCGCGTCGCGGATCCGGGTGCTGCTGGTGGCGCCCGAGGTGGAGGACGTGCTGCGCGACGCGATTCGCGACCTGGGGGACGGCCCGCGGATGATCATCGATCCCGAGACCGCCGAGGCGGTGGTGGGGTCGGCGCGCGAGGCGGCGGCCGCGTGGCCCGCCGACGGCGGACCGCCGGTGGTGCTCACGCAGCCCGAGATTCGCCGCCACCTGTGGCGCCTGCTGGACCTCGACCTCCCGGACGTGCGCGTCGTCTCCTACCGCGAGCTGGACCCCGCGGTGCGGATCGAGCCGGCCGGGAAGATCGTCGTCGGGAAGGGCGTCGCGGCCCCGGCCGCCCCGCCCGCGGGATGAAGGGCCGGCTCGCCGGTCCCGATGCCCGCCACCGCGGGGACGGGGAATCGACGAACGACAGGCCGGTGCGGTTGTGATGCACGAAGCGGCCTTCCCCGCGCCGATCGGCGTGCTATCCTCCAGCCGATGGAAGCCGGGCCGCCGTCCCTGCCGCCGACGTCCGACGAGCTGCTCGACCCGGACGCCCGGCCGTACTTCCTCTGGTGGACCGACGCTACCGTGGCCGACCTCCGTCGGCATCTCACATCGCCCGACGCGGAGGAGCGCGCCTATTGGATCGGCTCCCTGCTCCGCGAGGCGAACACGCGCGACGTCTGGCTGTTCGTCGCGCCGGACGAAGTCCGGGGGCTGTGGCCGCGACTGTTGCGGCATCTCGGGCACACCCGCTCGCGCTGGGCGTGGCTGCTCGGGCTTCCGGAGCCGGAGTGGCCGCCCGCCGAGGCGCGAAATGGCTAGCGGCGGCATCGACCGTCGGGTCGTTCCCGACCGCGCCATCGCCGTAGTCGCGGCCTGCCAGGCTCGCGTGCCCTGTCGCCTCGGCGGTGGTGCCGCGCTCGGCGGCGTCTACCTGCGACACCGCCTCTCGGCCGACCTCGACCTGGTCTGCCCGACCCTCGAGTCCGTGCGGTCGCTGACCGCGCAGCTGCCCGCCGTCGCCGCGGGCACCGGGACCGGACTGGCCGTCGTGCAGGACGCCGGGGCGTTCGTGCGTGCGCGTCTCGAGGGCGTGCCGGGCATCGTCCGCCTCGACCTCGCGTTCGACCCCGGCGGGGAACTCGAGGCGCCGTCCGCGCCGGTCGAGGGCCTCGTCGTGCAGTCGCTGCCCGACCTGCGCGCGTCGAAGGTGACGTGCCTGCTCTCCCGCAGCGAGCCCCGCGACCTGGTCGACCTGCTGTTCCTCGAGCGGGCCGGGTACCCGCCGGAGCGCGATCTGGCGGCGGCACTGCGCAAGGACGCCGGGATCGACCCCGGCGTGCTGGCGTGGCTGCTGCGGGAGTTCCCGCTGCGCCCCCTGCCGACGATGCTCCAACCGCTGGACGGAGACGAGTTGCGGCGTTTCCGCGATTCGCTGCGCGACCGCCTCCGCGCCCTCGCCGTGCCGTAGCGCGCGGCCCGGCGGCGGGCCCCGTGCCGCGGGCCGCCCCTTTCCTGAACGGCCCTTCATTTATTGTCTTGACACCGCGGCCCACAAGGGCGGAGATTCCTGCAGGCCCAGTGGGGGATGCGACGCCGGGCGGCGACCTCGCCCGAGAGGCGGGGCGGACCACGCGCATCGCGGGAGGAGCAGGCATGTTTCGGATCGACGAACGCGACATCCAGTTCTGCCTCTACGAGTACCTGAAGCTGGAGGAGCTGCTGGCGTTGCCGGCGTTCAAGGAGATGGACCGCGAGACGTTCGATCTCCTGCTCCGCAACGCCTTCGACCTGGCCAAGGAGGTCGTGGCCCCGATCAACACTCCGGGCGACCGCTCGGGCTGCAAGCTCGACGACAAGGGGCAGGTCCGCGTGCCGCCGGAATACCACGCGCCGTACAAGGCGGTCTGCGAGGGCGGCTGGTTCGGCCTCTCCGACCCCGTGGAGTGGGGCGGCACCGGCGCGCCCGAGACGCTGCGCATGGCGGCCTGGGAGGCCTTCTGCGGCGCCTCGTGCTCGCTGATGATGTACCCCGGCCTGACCCAGGCCGCGGCGTCGCTGATCATCGCCCGCGGCACCGACGAGCAGAAGCAGACCTTCGCCGAGAAGCTGCTCACCGGCGTGTGGGGCGGCACGATGTGCCTCACCGAGCCCCAGGCCGGCAGCGCCGTCGGCGACAGCCGCACCTCCGCGAAGAAGATCCGCGAGGGGTGGTACAAGATCCAGGGCACCAAGAGCTTCATCTCCTCCGGCGACAGCGACCTCGTCGAGAACACGGTCCACCTCGTGCTCGCCCGCACTCCCGAGGCGCCGGCCGGGATCAAGGGGCTGTCGCTGTTCATCGTCCCCAAGTTCCGCGTGGCGGACGGGGGCAAGCTCGGCGAGTACAACGACGTGGCGGTGGCCGGCATCGAGCACAAGATGGGGATCAAGGGCTCGGCCACCTGCACCCTCGCCTTCGGCGACAACGACAAGTGCGAGGGCTGGATCGTCGGCAAGGAGGGCGACGGCATCGCCATCATGTTCCACATGATGAACGAGGCGCGCCTCGGCGTCGGCCTGCTCAGCCTCGCCGTCTCCGCCGCCTCGCACCTCGAGGCGGTCGACTACGCCCGCGAGCGCATCCAGGGGGTCGATTCCCGGCAGCTCAAGGACCCCAACGCGCCCCGCGTGGCGATCATCGAGCATCCCGACGTGCGGCGGATGCTGCTGACGCAGAAGGCCTACGTCCACGGCATGCGCGCCCTGATGTACCGCGTGGCCCGCTGGGGCGACGTGGCCCGCCACGGCTCCGGCGAGGAGCAGGAGAAGTGCCAGGCGCTGGTCGACCTCCTGACCCCGATCTGCAAGGGCTACGGCTCCGACCGCGCCCTCGACGTCACCAGCACCTCGGTCCAGGTCCTCGGCGGCTACGGCTACTGCCAGGAGTACCCCTGCGAGCAGTACATGCGCGACGCGCGGATCTTCGCGATCTACGAGGGCGCCAACGGCATCCAGGCGATGGACCTCGTCGGCCGCAAGCTCGGCATGAAGCGCGGCATGGTGTTCATGACCTTCCTCGGCGAGATCCAGGGCTTCATCGCCAAGGCCAAGGAGCACGCCGCCCTGAAGGACTGCGTCGCCGAGCTGGAGAAGTCGGTCGAGGACCTCCAGGGCATGGCGATGACCTTCATGGGCAAGAACATGTCCGGCGAGGTGCTCTACGTGCTGCTGCAGGCCACCCCGTTCCTCAAGTTCATGGGCAACACCGTCACGGCCTGGCTGCTCGGCGAACAGGCGCTCGTCGCCGCCGACAAGCTCGCCGCTCTCGGCAAGGGCCAGGACGACCCGGAGGCCGCGTTCTACGACTCGAAGGTCAAGGTCGCGCGCTTCTTCTTCAAGAACCTGCTCCCCGAGAACCGCTCGCTCTGCCAGGGCATCCTCTCCGAGGACACCTCGCCGCTCGACGTCGTCCTGTAGCACCGCGAGGCCGCCATCAATGGCGCAGCGGCGGGGCGCAGGCGCCGCAGGCGCCCAGCCCGCCGGCCCGACGGCGAGGCGCCCCCCGTGCGACGACCCTACGGAAGGCTCTCGAACCGCGGCGTCCCGTCCGCCGCGCGCAGCACCAGCCGCGCCCCGCAGGTCGTTGGATCCGACACCGTCAGCACCGGGTAGAGGTACCCCTGCGAGGCCGTGCGGTCCGGCCGGCGGAACGCGGCGACGAGCTGCGGGATCGCACCGTCGTGCGTGGCCAACGGCGTCAGGGTCTCCGTCGCCTCGTCCCAGCGCAGGACGTCGGTCCGCCAGCGCGGGAAGTACCAGCCCGGCACGTCCGGGTCCCCCGGCAGCTCCACCGGCGAGACGACCCACTCGTCGACGCCGTCGCCGTCCAGGTCGCGCACGTCCCACAGGAACGAGCCGCGCAGCGTCTGCGCGTCCGCCGTCGAGCCCGGCTGCGAGACGTGCAGCCACCAGTGCCCGCCGGCGTACACGTTGTAGGCCAGCCGCGACGGGCCGGCGGCTCCGGTGCGCACGAACGGCCCGGCCGGGTAGACCACCCGCCCCTCGTACCGGTGGCCGTCGGCGGCGTCGTGCGCGTAGGAGTAGAACCGGTCGTCCACCGCGCCCGTCGACAGCCGGTGCACCGTCACGTGCCGCTCGATCTGGCCCCAGGGGTCGGAGACCATCGCGGCGCGCACCAGGTCGTCGTACACCGTGTACGACGAGGCGCCGGCGAGCAGCACCAGCAGGTCGGGGTCCTGCGGGTCGAGCGCCACGAGGCCGTAGTTGCGGCCGGCGAGGTCGGTGCGGCCTCCCGTCAGGTACGGCGCGTCGCGCAGCAGCTGGCCCGGTCCGAGCGGTCCCACGGCGTAGTGCACGACGCGGCCCGAGGTGAAGAACACCAGCCGCGGGACGCCGGCGACCTCGGCGATCAGCCCGTTGGCCACGTGCGAGTTGGCGAGGTAGCTCGTCCCCGTGCCCCAGGGGTTCGGCAGGTCCGCCGTGTACGTCGAGTCGTAGGTGGCGGACGACGGGTAGTGGAACGACTCGGTGCCGAAACCGCCGCCGTCCCAGGTCGCGAACCGCGAGCTCGTCGCGTAGTACGGCGAGAGCGCCAGCGTCGGCGTGGAGGCGCCGAACAGCACGGTGCCGATCGTCCACTGCGAGGTGGGGTAGGTCGTCGCGCCGAAGGTCCAGCACAGGTCCCGCAGCGGGGCCACGATGTCCGCCAGCACCTCGCCGGTGGCGCCGCGCACGGCGGTCAGGCGCGTGTCCACGGTCGGCGTCGTGCCGCACAGCTCCCCGGTCGGGGTGCTCTGCGCCAGCACCAGGTCGGGCCGGCCGTCGGCGTCGAAGTCCATCCCGCCCGCCAGCGACCCGGCGCCCGGCGCGGCGCTCCACAGCGGCCGCCCGTCCTGGTCCAGCGCCGTCAGCGTCGCGTCGTCCCAGGCGAACGCCACGGCGCGGACCGCTCCGGCGCCGTCGCCCGCCGGGTACAGCGGCAGCACCGTGTCGTCCGCGCGGCGCAGCGCGTTGACTCCGCCGAGCGGG
>CAZMRP010000398.1:0-5402 GCA_964568275.1 uncultured Myxococcales bacterium | reverse complement strand
GGCTCGGCGCGGCGCTCGTGGCGCCCTGCGCGGTCGGCAGCCGGCTGCAGGGGTTGCTCGCGGCCACCGTCCGCGAGACCGACCGGGCGTGGACCGAACGGCAGCGGCGTTTGCTGGCGGACGCCGGGCACACCCTGGCGTCCCGGCTCGAGACGCAGCAGAACGCCGCCTCCCTGCGCTCGGCCAACGCCCGGCTGCGCGACGAGGTCCGTTCCCGTACCGCGGAGCTGGCCGAGACCGACCGCCGCCTGCGGCAGGACGCCGTCCGCCGTCGCGTGGCCGAGACGGCCCTCGCGGAGCGCGAGGCGCTGTACCGCGGGCTCGTCGAGACCTCCCCGGACGCCGTGCTGCTGTGCACGCTCGGCGGCCGGGTGCGCATGACCAACCAGGCCGCCCGCCGCCTGTACGGGGATCCCGGCCAGACGCTCGTCGGCCGGTCCGTGCGCGAGCTGGTCGGGGCCGGCGGCGCCTCGCGCCACCCGCTGGTCGACGCCGACGGGACCGGGGAGGGCGAGGCCGCGTGCCCGACCCTCGAAGGGGGGACGTTCGTCGGCGAGTACCGGGCGCGGCGGATCGTGATGCCCGGCCGCCGGGCCGACGCGCTGCTGGTGATCGTCCGCGACGTCACCGAGCGGCGGCGCATCGAGCGGGAGGCGCAGCAGGCCCGGCAGCTCGAGGCCGTCGGCACGCTGGCCGCCGGCATCGCCCACGACTTCAACAACCTGCTCACCGTGGTGCTCAACAACATCGGGCTGGCGCGGATGCAGGGCGGCGACGATCCGGAGACGCGACGCGGCCTGGCCGCCGCTGAGACCGCGGCGTTGCGCGCCTCCGAGCTGACCGGCCAGCTGCTGACGTTCGCCCGTGGGGGGGTCCCGGACCGGCGTCCCGTGGCCCTGCGGCCGCTGGTCGTCGAGGCGGCGCGGCTGTGCGTGACCGGCACGCCCGTGCGGTGCCGCATCGACATCCCGCGCGACCTGCCGCCGGTCGCCGCCGACCCGGCGCAGCTCGGGCAGGTGCTGCACAACGTGCTGCTCAACGCGGTCCAAGCGCAGCCCGACGGCGGGGCGGTCGTGGTCCGCGCACGGCCGGTCGCCGCCTCGCCCGACGACGGCGGCCCGGTCGGAGCGGTGTCGATCGCCGTTCGCGACCGCGGGCCCGGCATCAGGCCGGAGGACCTGCCGCGGGTCTTCGACCCGTACTTCACCACCAAGCCCAACGGCCTGGGGCTCGGGCTGACCACCGCCTACCATATCGTCCGGCGCCACGGCGGGGCGCTGCATTGCTCGTCTCGTCCCGGTGACGGCGCGACGTTCGAGTTCCGGCTGCCGGTCGCGCGGCCGGAGCCGTCCGCCCCGGTCGTGTCCCGTCCGACCGCGTCCCGCGGCTCCGCCCGCGTCCTGCTGCTCGACGACGAACAGCGCTTGCGGACCGTCGTCGCGCAGCTGCTGACCCAGGCGGGCTACGAGGCGGTGGCCGTCGGCGACGGGGACGCCGCGCTGGGGGTCTGGGACCAGGCGCGCGCCGCCGGCCGCCCGTTCGACGTCCTGCTGCTCGACCTCACCATCCCCGGCGGCCGCGGCGGCCGCGAGACGCTGGCCGAGATCCGCCGCCACGATCGCTCGGTGCCGGCCGTCGCCGTCAGCGGCTACTGCGACGACCCGGTGATGTCCCAGTTCCGCGCGCACGGCTTCCAGGCCCGCCTCCCCAAGCCGTTCCGTTCCGAGGAGCTGTTCGGCGTGCTCGACCGCGTCCTCCGCGGCGAACGCTGACCGCCGCCGGCCCGTCGCGCCGCGCCCGCGCCGCGACCCGGATCCGGCGGACGGAAGGCGACCCGGCGGGCGATTGTCGTTGACCGTCCCGGCCCGCGCGTGGCATGGTCCGGTGCCCGCGCCCGGAGTTGGGGGGTGCTTTCGATCCGGGAACGGGTCGAAGGTGTGGCATGCGGCTGTTCGCCGGCAAAATCCCCGTGATCGCCAAGGAGATCGCCTCCACGCTCGTCCGCGACGGCGACATCGAAGTCGCCGACAAGGCGACCCAGGAGGAACTGGAACTCGACCTGCAGGCGGTACTCAAGGAGTACCTGCGCGTCGAGAAGGCCCTGGTCGACGAGGCCAAGGACTACCTCCAGGAGCACGGCCTGCCGTATTCGGATTTCGGCAAGGCGATGAAGGCGGTCAGCGACGGTCGCGAGTTCGGCCGGGGCGAGGATGCCGTCGGCTACATCACCGCCCAGGCCATCGGCTGCTTCATGTGCTCGGCCCACGTCGAGGAGATCTACGCCGACGACGCGACGCTGAACCGCAAGATGCGCGCCGTGCTGCGCAAGCACATGTCCGAGGGACAGGACGTGGAGCGCGAGGTGCGGGCCCGGATGCGGAACATCGAGGAAGGCAGTCGCGAGTGGGACGTCGAGTTCCAGCGACTGCGCGACGAGATCCAGCGCAAGAAGGGCCTCGAGTAGTCGACCCCACCGCACCCCCCGGCCGACCCGCCGCCGCCCGCCGGGGCGGGGCGAGCCGAGCGGTTGCCGAGCCGTGAGACTCGTGCCAGGATCCGTTCCAACGCAAGGAGGAGTCCATGAAGGGGAACACGGTGTGGTTCTGGCTCGCGACCGGGATGGCCGCCGCCCTGGCGGTCGGCTGCGGCGACGACGGCGGCACGACGGATGCCGGCGACACGGGCGACAACGTGGACGTCGAGGACGACGCGCCCGGGGACGTGCCGACCGACGTGCCGACCGACGTGCCGACCGACGTGCCGACCGACGTGCCGAATACCTGTGCCGACGGCGTGGACGACGACGGCGACGGCTGGACCGATGCCGAGGACCCGGATTGTGCCGTTGGTCCGACGGAGGCCGGGTTCGGCGACACCGAGTGCAACGACGGCCTGGACAACGACGGCGACGGGACGATCGACCGCGGGGACGGCGAGTGTGTCAACGCCTACGACGACGACGAGTCCTCGACCACGGTCGGGGCCTGCGAGGACGGCGTGGACAACGACGGCGACGGCTGGCTCGACGCCGACGACCCGGACTGCGCCGACGGCTCGAGCGAGGACGGCTGGGGCGACACCGAGTGCAACGACGGCGAGGACAACGACGGCGACGGTTTGGCCGACGCGGCCGACCCGGAGTGCGCGAGCGCGTTCCACGACGACGAGGGAGCCGCGCCGCCGGCGGGGTGCGCCAACGGCATCGATGACGACGGGGACGGCTGGACCGACGCCGGGGACCCGGATTGCGCCGCGGGGGCCGAGGAGGCCGGCTACGGCGACACCGAGTGCAACGACGGCGTCGACAACGACGGTGACGGCGATGTCGACGCGGCCGACGCCGACTGTGCCACCGCCTTCGACGACACCGAGGAGGACGTGGTGGTCGTGCCCGGGTGCACGAACGGCGTGGACGACGACGGCGACGGCTGGGTCGACGCCGCCGACCCCGACTGCGCCGCCGGCGACGTCGAGACCGGCTTCGGCACCACCCAGTGCAACGACGGCACCGACAACGACCGCGACTTCTACGTCGACTCCGTCGACCCCGGTTGCGCCGACGCGCTCGACGACGACGAGGCCGACCCCGTCGGTCCGAGTTGCAGCAACGGCGCCGACGACGACCGCGACGGCTGGACCGACGCCGACGACCCCGACTGCATGCTGGGCCTGGCGGAGGTCGGCTTCGGCTGGACCCAGTGCAACAACGGCCGCGACGACGACGGCGACACGTTGATCGACGCCGCCGACCCGGATTGCACCGACGCCTTCGACAACAGCGAGGCCGGCGGCACCGTCACCAACTGCACCGACGGCCTGGACAACGACGGCGACGGCTGGACCGACGCCGACGACCCGGACTGCGCCATGGGCATCGGCCGCGAGTCGGGCACCGGCTGGGCCCAGTGCAACAACGGCCGCGACGACGACGGCGACACGTTGATCGACGCCGCCGACCCCGGCTGCACCAACGGGATGGACAACACCGAGGCGGACGCGACCGCGACCGGCTGCACCGACGGCCTGGACAACGACGGCGACGGCTGGATCGACGCCCAGGATCCCGACTGCATGTTCGGCACGGCCGAGACGGGCTTCGGCCACACCCAGTGCAACGACGGCCTGGACAACGACCGCGACGGCGCCATCGATGACGCCGACGCCCAGTGCTCCAGCGCACTCGACAACGACGAGCGTCGCTGAGCCCCTGCTGCGAACTCTCCCCAACCCGCCCGCCTTGTGCTAGGTTCGCGCCGCCTCGGAAGGAGGGCAGCGGCGCGTGGCCGACGAACCGACCCCGCACGACCGGCCGCAACCGGCGACGGACTCCGTGATCGGACCCACGGCCACCGTGCCCCCGCCGTCCGAACTACCGCCGCCGGCCGAGTCGCCCGCGTCCGAATCGCCGCCGGTCGAACCGCCGCCGGCCGCGGCCGCTCCGGCGCCGCCGCCGGGAACCTCCCGGCTGCTCCGCTTCTGGGCCTGGAGCCGCACGCCGCTGGTCTTGTTCCTCGCGTCGTTCCTCGTCTTCTCGCTGTTCTCCTGGAACCGGTTCTGGCACCGCTCCACCGATCCTCACTTCGTCCTGCTGGCCAACGCGTTCCTCAAGGGCACCACCGAGATCCGCAAGCAGGACGTCCCCAAGGGGGTCCCGTCGCCGCTCGGCGTCGGCGCCGACCGGCACGACAACGACTGGGCCTCCTGGGAGGAGCTGCCGCTGAAGACCGGCGAGGTGCTGCGCGGCAACTTCGTCGAGGGTTCCGAGCACGAGGCGCCGAACCGCTTCGAGACCCTCGACGGACGGCTGCTCACGATCACCCGCGACGAGATCGATACCGCCCGCAGCAAGGACCGCAAGCGCCACTACTTCGTCTCGTTCCCGCCCGCGCCGGCGGTGCTGATGATGCCGCTGGCGTTGCTCCAGGGCTACAACGTCAACGATGTGCGGTTCACGCTGTTCTTCGCCGCCTTCAACGTCGCCCTCTGCTTCGTCCTGCTCCGGCGCCTCCGGCGCCTCGGCGTCACCGAGCGCAGGACCTGGGAGAACGTGTTCCTGTCGCTGGCGCTCGGGTTCGCCACCACCCACCTGTGGTGCTCGGTGCTGGGACAGGTCTGGTTCACCGCGCTGGTGCTGGGGGTCACCGGCATGCTGCTGTACGTGTTGGGGTGCACGGACCTGCGCCGGCCGTGGCTGGCCGGTCTGGCGCTGGCGTTCTGCATGGCGATCCGGCCCCAACTCGCCGCCGGCGGGCTGCTGTTCGCCGCGCTCGTGCTGTTCCCGGACGGCCGCCTGCGCCGCACCGACTGGAACGCCGCGCTCAAGCGGCTGGCGCTGTTCGCGCTCCCGGTGGTCGTCGTGGCGATCCTGCTGTTCTGGTACAACCACGCGCGGTTCGGGGACC
>CAZMRP010000397.1:0-5406 GCA_964568275.1 uncultured Myxococcales bacterium | reverse complement strand
CCTTCGGGCGCGCGGCGGGCTTGCCGGCGCGGCGCGGCTCGAAGACGCTGGAGCGATCGCGCACCTCGGTCCAGCGGCGCAGCAGCTCCGACAGGCCCGGTTCGGCCAGGCGCTGGAACAGGTAGTCCAGCATGCCGAGCATGATCCGGCAGCGGTCGTTGGGCGCGCAGCGGGCCACCATGTCGCCCTGCTCGACGTAGTTGTAGACCGGGCAGACGCCGCAGTACGGGGCGTAGGCGCAGTCGGCGCAGCCGGGCAGGCACTCGAGGCACGAGGAGACGCACAGCGAGCGGACGGCGGGGTGGGCGATCAGCTCGGCGTAGCCGTCCTTGTGCACGTCGCCGATGCAGAACAGGTCGTCGCCCATCGCCCCGACCATGCGTCCCTCGTCGCAGGTGTAGACGCGGCCGTCGTGGTTGTAGGCCAGCTGTCCGATGCCGGCGCCGCACGGGGAGCGCAGGTCGGCGTAGTTCGGATCGTCGTCGGTGAGGATCCGCGTGAGCAGCAGGGCGGCCATCTTCTCGGCGATCTCCACGCCCTGCCGGTTGAGCTCGATGATGTGGTCGAGGGCGCGGGTCCAGAAGTGGAGGAACTCGTCGGCGGTGTACCCCTCGCGGGCCCAGATCTTCCGGCCCATGCCGAACGGGTTGAGCGGCCGCAGGTGGACCACCTTCTGACCCATCCGGACGTACTCGTCGACGATCGCCTCGGGCCGCGCCAGCGACCCGCGCGAGACGGTGACCAGCGCGTTGACGTAGGCCAGCGAGGGGTCGAGCCGGCGCTTGCGGTAGGCGGCGTCGAAGCGCGCCATCGCGGCCCGGGTCCGGCGGTGGCCGTCGCCGCCGGACAGCCGGCGGTGGCGGTCGTGCAGCTCCGCGGGGCCGTCGATCGAGGTGCAGATCGCCACTCCCTGGTCGACCAGGTAGTCGAGCTGGGCCCGGGTCAGGGTCGTGAGGTTGCTGACCAGGCTGAAGTACAGGTGCTTCGAGCCGTCGGCGGTGCGGCGCCGGCCTTCCTCGACGAAGTACTTCAGCACGGGGAAGTTGAGCGCCGGCTCGCCGCCCTGGAACTCGATCGTCAGATCCGGCGCCGGGCCGGCGAGGATCACGTCCAGCACGCGCGCGGCGGTCTCGAGGCTCATGTCGAACCCGGCGCGACGCTCGGGCTGCCGGCTGGCGTGGCAGTAGGTGCAGGCGTGGTTGCAGCGCAGCGTGAGCACCACGATGTGCAGCGTCGGACCCACCTGGACGTGGTGGCTGCGGCGCCGCACGCGCTCCACCACCCGCGCCTCGACGGCGGGGTCGTGGAGCATGTCGGTCCGGGCCAGCTCCGCCCACAGCGGGTGGTCGGCCTTCAGCCTGCCCGCCATCAGCGCCTCGAACGGCTCGCGGTCGAGCCACAGGTGGTCGCCGCCGTCGTTCGTCAGCAGCACCCGTCCGCCGAGCTCCCGCCAGCGCACGGGCATCAGGTCGGGCTTGCGGTCGGGCCTGCGGCCGGGCTTGCGGCCGCGCGCGGGAGGTCGGGCCTTCATGGTTCCACCATCAGGCAGGACAGGGCGTAGTTGGAGAACTCGTCGACCAGCCGATCGCGGGCCGCGGGGTCGATGGCGGAGAACCGGACCGTCCAGCAGCGGCCGGTGCGGCGGACGTCGATCCCCGCCAGATGGGCGAACGCCCGGCGGGTGCGGTCGACGGCCGTCTCGGAGTAGACGCCGGCGTCCAGCCGCAGGACGGCGGGAGCCGACCGGCTAGCGCCGCCGCTTGCTCTTCTGCTTGGCCTTGCGCTTGTCACCGTACTTCTCCTCCCAGGGCACGGCGATGCCCAAGGGGTCGTCCTGGAAATCGAGCGGATCGGACGCCGCTGCGGGCGCCGCGGCCTCGGCCGCCGGTTCCGCGTCGGCCGACAGCAGGGCGCGTCCGACGATCGCGGCCCGCAGCGAATCGGTCCGCTCGGCGACCTGGTGGCGGACGAGCTGGTGCAGCAGTTCGTTGCGGAACTCGCCGGCCAGCGCCGTCAACGCCGTCGGCGCCAGCGGCTCCTTGCTCTTGAGCCGGACGGACAGCCGTTGCCGCGGCCGGGTCTCGACCAGCACGTAGCAGCGGTCGATGAACCGGTAGGCGGCGGCCAGCCCGACCGGGCGCGGGAACACTGCCTCGTCGAGCAGCACCTCGACGCTGTTGGCTTTCCTGTCGACCTTGGGGTCCATCGTGTCGGCACCTTCTCGCGGGTGTCCGAGACGGCTTGCACCCGCGCGGTGAAGCTGTCACGCACCCCGGAGGGTGTCAAGGCCGGGGGCTCGGGGATCGCGAGGCCGGCGGCGCGAGCGGTGCGCGCTACCAGGTGAGGTCGCAGGCCGGATAGGCCGCGGTGATCGCGCGGGAGGCGTCGGTGACGGCGAAGCCCCAGTGGGCGATCAGCGGCGCGAAGTCGCGCTCGTAGGCGGCGCTGAGCCGCTCGACGAAGTAGGCCGTGCGCGCCGCGTCGTCGCCGGCGGTGGCGCCCGCCGCCGCCTCGGTCGCCGCCTGCGTCAGGAAACGCCGCATGCCGTCCCAGCCGTAGCGGGCCCAGATCAGCTCGAGGCAGCCGAGCATGACGAACGGGTCGGCGACGAGGTCGGCGAACCGCGGGCTGGCCTGGGCGTGGTAGGCGTGGCCCGCCGCGAACAGGTCGTCGCCCATCTGCGGCACCCAGTCCCAGCCGTTCTGCAGGTAGCTCCAGACCGCGAACACGTTGACCCAGACCTCGACCGTGACGTCGACCACGAACAGGTTGGCGCACGAATCCCCGTGCATGTTGTGTCCCTGTTCGTGCGCGATGCCCCAGCCGGGGTGCCCCTCGGCGTTGAACCGCGGGAGCAGCTCGGTGCGGGCCGCGTCGGCGCGGTAGACGATCGGGTTGCCGGAGTGCATCCACCACGGGGCGGCGGGGTCGTCGACCGAGACGATCCAGACCACCTCGCCGTCGAACGGGGGATTCACGCCGCCGACCAGCGCCAGCTCGGCCTCGTACAGGCGGTCGAGCGCCGTCACCGCGGCCGCCGGGTCGTCGAGCAGCGCCCAGTCGCGGGTCGGCAGCTGCAGGCCCATGTGCTCGCCCTCGATCACGTACAGGCCGTCCGGCTCCGCCGCCGCCAGCGCCTTGACCTCGCCGACGTCCCGCTCGGCGGCCCGCAGCACCACCAGCTCCCGCGGTTGGTAGTCGACCAGCGGGCGCACCTGGTAGCCCGGCCGTTCCGGCGTGCCGCTCGGGGCGTCCGGGTCGCGGATCGAGCCGTTCCTCACGCGGAAACCGAGTCGGTCGCCGAGCCGGTTGACCGGGTACAGGTCGCCGCTCGGGTCGTCGTGGTAGATCGGCCAGCTCCAGCCGAGGCCGAGGACGAGCAGTGCGCCGCCGCCGCGGACCCAGGCTTCCAGCGCGTCCAGCTCCGCGTCGGCGAACTCGCCCCAGGGGTTGCCGAGGACCACCAGGTCCTGTCCGGCGAGCGTCGCGGCGTCGAGCGTGGTCGAGAGCGGTGCGACCGTCGCGCCACGGGCTCCGAGCCACGCCGTCAGCACCGGCGAGAAGCCGTCGGGCTGGAGCCACTCGCCGTGCGCGGTGGCGAAGCCGACGGCGGTGCCGCCGTCGAGCAGCCACTCGAGGATCCGTTCGCGGAACGCGTCGTTGTCGACGCGGCCGTCGGGTTCTGCGCCCCAGGCGCCCTCGTGCCCGGCCCACGCCACCACGCGCCCCGCGTCGGGCATCCCGAGCCAGCCGGGGGCGGGGAGCGTGCCCGCCAGGCCGTGCCGGTCGCCGCCCGTCGCCTCGTACGAGCCCCAGACCAGCGGCACGTAGGTCGCGCGGTCCGCGTCGACCCGGCTCATCGACAGCTCGAACTCCACCAGACGCAGGCCGTCGACGATCGCCGCGTGGGCCGCCGCGCATTCCGCGCACGACGGGTCGACGACCTCGCCGTCGTCCGCGGCATCGGCGTCGCCCGAGCCGTCCTCGGCGTCGGGACTCCCGGCTTCGTCCTCGACGACGTCGGGAAGGTCCGGGAGCGTGTCGCCGTCCGTCGCGGTGTCGTCGGACGAGGAGCAGCCCCAGGCGAGGGCCAGCAGGGCGAGGAGGATCGATCCGGTTGGTCGGTGGGTCATTCGTGTTTCCATTCCCCGTCGCCCGCTACGTTGCGCGCACCGGCGGCCGTTCGTCAAGCGCGCCCGGGGCCGCGGCCGGGGCGCGGCGCCCCCCTTGCCAGGCGCCATGCCCCGGCGGCAGACTGCGGCCGTTCGGGGAAGGAGGCGCGAGCGATGCGGAAGTGGACCTGGTTCGTGCTGGTGGCGACTGCAGCGGCCTGCGGGCCGCGGGAGCCCGCGGGCGGAGCGACCGAGCCTGTGGAGCCTGTGGAGCCGGTGGAGCCGGCCGGCGGCGGCGACCCGGGCGCGGTGGAGCCCGGCGTCGTGGAACCGACCGTCGACGACGAGACGGCGACGGCGGATCCGTGCGCGACGCTGGGGCGCGTGATGTGCGAGCTGCAGGGGCTGGAGGGCGAGCGGTGCGTCGCGTTGCAGACGCGGGTGTTCGAGAAGGGCGCGGAGTACTGCGCGACGCGTCTGCCGGACATGCAGGCGCAGATCGAGGTGGCCCGCGGGCTGCTGGAGGAGGAGGTTCCGGCGGGCCAAGAGATCCCGCTGCGCGCGATGTGCCCCGCGGCGGAGCAGGTCGCGACGCCGGCGACGCCCGACCCCGAGAACGGCGACTTCACGCTGGCGGAGGCGCTGGCGGGGCTGGAGGGCGACGGGCCGCTGCGCGCGCGGATCATCACCCGCGTCGGGACGCTCGACTGCGACCTGTACGCCGATCGCGCGCCGCGGACCGTGGCGAACTTCGTCGGCCTGGCGCGCGGCCTGCGGCCGTTCTGGGATCCGTGTCTCCGGGAGTGGCGGCGCGGTCCGTTCTACGACGGGCTGGCGTTCCACCGGGTGATCCCGGGCTTCATGATCCAGGGCGGCGACCAGCTCGGCACGGGCACCGGCGACGGCGGGTACGAGTTCGCCGACGAGTTCCATCCGACGCTGCGCCACGACGGTCCGGGGGTGATGTCGATGGCCAACTCCGGCCCCGGCACCAACGGCACGCAGTTCTTCGTCACCGAGGGGAACACCAGCTGGCTCGACGACAAGCACTCGGTGTTCGGCCGCTGCCGCAACGCCGGCGTCGTCGCCCGCATGGGCCGCGAGCCGCGCGACGACGGCGACCGGCCGCTGACGCCGGTGGCGATGCGCGTCGAGATCTACCGCTGACGGGACCGGCGCGTGTTCAGCGGCTGCGCGTCCGGCGCGCCGCGGCCTTCGACGGTCGCTTGGAGACCGCGGTTCGCGCGCCGCCGGTGCGTGGGGCTTCCGGCGGGGCGACGCCGAACGTCCGGTC
>CAZMRP010000396.1:0-5409 GCA_964568275.1 uncultured Myxococcales bacterium | reverse complement strand
GTCGCCGCTTGCATGAGGAAAGAAAGGGACAGATCGCCAGGAGGAGGCGGTGCTCGCCGCCCGCGAGGCGCTCGAGCAGGCGCTGGCCGAGCCCACCGAGCTGTCGCGGCTCGTGGCGCTCGCCGCGGTCCACCAGCTGCGCTCCGTGATGGGCTGGGCCCCGCGCGCCTGGGTCGCACCCGCCGTCGACCTGCTCGACCGCGTGCCGCTGCGGGACGCGCCGTGGCTCGTGGTCCGCCAGCAGCTGCTGCTGCTCGACGGCGAGCTGAAGCTCGACCGGGTCGATCGCGACGGCGCCGAAGCCGCGGCACTCGACCGCGGCTGCCTGCTCGACTGGACCGGCACCGGCCCCGAGGGGCCGACCGGCACGTGGGACTGGTGGCGCGACCCGCCGGACGGCCACCTGCTGCACCCGGCGGCGTGGGGCGAGGCGCAGAACGAGCCGTCGCGCCCGGAACGCTCGTGGCAGCCCGAGACCTACCTCTGCCGCCTGACCCTCGGCCGCCGCGACGAACAGCGACCGGGCGTGCACCGCATCGCCGCGGTGGTCGACGTGCCGGAGAACCTGCGGACGGCGGTGCTCCACGTCGGCGCCGGCGACCCGTTCCTGGTGCGAATCGACGGCACGGTCGTCGCCCGCAACGACCCCGCCCGCCAGGCCACCGGCAACAGCTTCGACTGGGAGCTGCGGGCGCCGCCCGGCCGGCACCGCCTCGAGCTGCAGGTCGGCGCGAGCTGGGGCCGCCCGATGCTCTCGGTGAGCCTGCTGGGCCTCGACGCCGACGGACGCCCGGTGCCCCTGCGCGCCTCCGCCGACCTCGCCGTCGAGACCCCGCCGGCGTTCCTCGGCACCGTGCGCGAGCTGCGCCTGCCGCTGTCGGACGACTGGGCCACCGCCCTGCCGATCCTCGACCTGCTCGAGGCGCACGGGCGCGAGGAGTCGGCGGCCCGGCTGGCCGCCCGGTTGGCCGACGCCCCCGCGGGTGCCGACGAGCCGTTCCTGCAGCTGCGCGCCGCGTTCGCCGCGCTGCGCGACCCGATGCTGGCGCTGCCCGAGGCGCGCCGCCGCGCCGCCGCGCGGTTCGACGCCCTCGGGCCGCTCGCCGAGGGCCTGCTCGCCGTCCACTCCACCCGCGCGATGTGGGCGCTCCAGGACGGCGACCTCGACGACGCAATCGAGCTGCTGCGCACGGCGCTCGAGCGCTTCCCCAACGACCCCGAGCTGCTCCAGCAGCTCCAGGGGGCCTACAGCCAGCGCGGCTGGACCGAGGAATCGCGCCGCACGGTGGAGGCCATCGAGGCGGCGCTGCCGGACAGCTGCGCGGTCAAGCGCATGCGCCTCTCGCTGGCCTACGACATCGGCGATGCCGCGGAGATCGACCGGGCGATCGAGGAGTACGTCGCCTGCCGGCCGACGGCCTTCGAGCGGATGAACCGGCGGGAGGCCCAGTGGCGGTGGGACGAGGCGGCGGCGGAGATCGACCGGCTCGAGCCGCTGTACGACGACCCCCACGCGGCCGAGGTGGCGCGCGCCACGCTGCGGCTGCAGCAGGGCGACACCGCGGGGCTGGAGACGCTGCTGCGCGAGCGGCTGGCCGAGGAGCCGACGAACGGCGGGTGGGTCGAGCTGCTGGCCGGGCTGCTGCTGCGGGAGGGACGCGCCGCGGAGGCGCGCACCGTGTGGCTCGACCACGCGGACCGCACCGGCGACGCCGGCGCGCTCGCGCAGGCCGCCGCCCTCGACGACATCGACCCCCACGCCGCGCTGTTCATCCCCGCCGCCCTGGCCATCGCCGCCTACGAGGCGCGGCGGGGCGAGCAGGAGGCGCCGGCGACCCAGATCCTCGACCACACCGTCAGCCGCGTGCACGACGACGGCGCGATCACCATGCTGACCCACACGATCCTCAAGCTCTCCTCGCAGGAGGCGATCGAGCGCTACGGCCAGTCCGGCGGCGGCGGCAACCTGGTGGCGCGCACCATCGCCCCGGACGGCAGCGCGACCAACGTGCTCAACATCGCCCAGGCCGGCGTCGGCTCGTTCCCCAACCTGACGCCCGGCTGCTACATCGAGACCTTCTCCGCCCGCACCCAGGAGCCGAGCCCGCTCTTGCAGGGCGGCACCGACCACTGGCGGTTCTACTTCCAGAGCGCCGACGAGACGATGGCCTGGACCGAGTTCGTCGTGGTCTCGCCGCCCGACGACGCGCTCGAGCTGTCGCCCCGCGCGTCGCCGCCGGCCGAGCAGCGCCGGGAGCTCGGGGCGCTGCGCGTCCAGCGCTGGTCCGCCCGCGACGTGACGCCGCTGCGCGTCGAGCCGTACTCGATCCAGAGCGACGCCTACGTCCCCTCGCTGCGCGTCGCCCGCGGCTTCGACTGGCGGCGCATGTTCGTCGGCCTGGCCGACGCGCTGTACGGCGCGGACTACGTCCCGCTGGAGGTGCTGGAGTTCGCCCGCGAGACCTGCGCGGGGCTGGACGAGGCGGCGTGCGCCCGCACGCTCTACGACTGGATCCTCGACACCATCGAGTCCGGCGACTTCGGCGAGTCCCTCGCCGCCACCTTCCAGCGCCGCTCCGGCTCGCGCTCCCGCCTGCTGGTGGCCCTGCTGCGCGCCGCCGGCTTCCACCCGCGCCTGCTGCTGGCCACCTCCCTGGAGCGCGACCTGACCGAGACCACGGTGGCCGAGGCGGGCCGGTTCTACTACCCGGTGGTCGAGGTCGCCGGGACCTACCTGACGATCGAGCACGACGAGGCGCCGTTCGGCTTCCTGCCCGCCGAGATTCGCGGCATGCCCGCCGCGGCGTTCGACCCGCTCGGCGACGAATTCGAAACCGTCACGCTGCCCGAACGTCCCGACCTGCGGGAGGGCCTGGCGGTGGACCTCGACGTCGAGGTCGAGCCCGACGGCGGCGACGTGCGCGTCGCCGGGACGATCACGATCACCGGCGGGTTCGCCGCCGACCTGCGCGACGGCCTGCTCCAGCGCTCCCCCGCCGACCGCGAGGGCGACCTGACCGGCGCCTTCATTTCGCCGTCGTTCCCGGGGGCCGAGGTCGAGTCGGTGCAGCTCGAGGGGCTGGAGGACCGCGAGGCGCCGCTGGTCGTGCGCTTCGCCGCCGCCGCCGACGGCATGGCGGTGCGCCGCGGCGGCACCCTGTTGCTCCCCCCGATCGTCCCGCAGATGCTCAGCCGCGGCTACGCCCCGCTGCCGCGCATCGAACACCCCGCGGTGGCCTTTCCGCCCGTGCGGATCGACGTGCGGCTCCGCCTGCACGTCCCCGGCTGGCGCGTCGTCGCGCCCCCGGGCCACGAGCTCGAGGCCGCCGGCGTGACCTTCGACCAGCGCGCCGAGGACCTGGAAGACGGCGACACGCTGGTGCGCTCCCTCGCCATCACCCACGCCCGCCTCGAGCCCGACGCCTACCCGGCCTTCGCCGAGGCGATCCGCCGCGCCGAGAACCTCTGGAACCTGCCGCTCGAGCTGCGCCGCGACCGGTGACCCGACGGGCGCCGCACGGTCCGCCGCCCGCGGGTCGTCGACGCGGGCCGCGAACGACTCCTCCGGCGACTACTCGCCCACCACCACGGTGCCGCGGCCGGCCTTCTTGGCCGCGTACAGCGCGTCGTCGGCCCGCTTGAGCAGCTGGTCCAGGTCGTCCCCCTTGCGGTACGCGGCGACCCCGGCGCTGGCCGAGAAACCGAGACGTCCCTGCTCGCGCTCGGCGACCAGCTCGCGCGCCGCCGTCATCACCCGCGACAGCGCCAGCACCGCTCCCGCCACCGGCGTGTGCGGCAGCAGCACCACGAACTCGTCGCCCCCGTACCGCGCGAACACGTCGACCTTGCGCAACCGCCGCCCGAAGGCCTCGCCCAGCGCCCGGAGCAGCGCGTCGCCCGACGGGTGCCCGTGCTGGTCGTTGACCTGCTTGAGATGGTCGAGGTCCACCACGCCCAGGCACAGGTCGTAGCCGTAGCGTCGCGCCCGCTCCAGCTCCCGCTCCGACTCGTCGACGAACTTGCGCCGGTTGTAGCAGCCGGTCAGCGGGTCGGTGAACGACATCTCCTCCATCTGACGGTACGCCTCGCTGAAGGCGTGGTACGACCGGAGCCAGGTGGCGACCATCGACAGCAGCAGCGCGTGCTTGCGGTGGATCGAGCGCGGCGCCGCGGCGAAGATCCCGCAGCGGAACCCGGGCAGGTCGTCGGGGCCGCAGACGTGCGAGGAGCCGATGCCCGCCGCCCGCTCCGCCCGGGCCGCCCCCGGCAGCTCGATCACCTCGACCTCGACCCCCGACTCCGGCCCCGGCGACAACCCCGCCGCCGCCTCGAGCTCCGCCCGCACGGCGGCCAGGAAGGTGTGGGACGGCGTGCCGATCGAGTACACCGTCAGCGCGGCGATGCCGCGCTCCGGTCGCAGGACCGCGAAGGCGTCGAACGGGATCACCTGCACCGCCTCCCCCACCGCCCGCCGCACCGCCAGCCGGAAGTCCGGCACCGCCGGCAGGATCGCGTTCAACGCGTTGAGGAACGCAATCTCGTCTTCGTCGAAACTGACGATGTGCCTGCCGCTCGGTGTCCGCATCCCTGCACCTCGACCGCGCCGCCGCGGGCTCGACGGCGGCCCCCGGGGGCCGCCGCGGCCGGCGCGCACCGCTACTTCACCGATCTCCGGGGCTACTTGCAAGCCGCTGTTTGACAGGCCGCGACATCCGGGCTACCAGCCGAGCATGCGATCCTCTCCCGGCCCGCGGAACTCCGTCGCTTTCCCGCCGTCGCTCCTCGTCGCCGCGTTGGCGCAGCTCGGCGTCGCCGCCTGCTACGACTCCCAACCGACACCGCTCGACGGCGACCACCCCGACGTCCCCGACGCACGCGACGCGCGCGACGACGCTTCGTCGGACGACGCCGGCGAGGTCACCGGGGTCCGGTTCGACCCGGACTTCGAGGACCCGGCCCTCCACGCGCTGTGGCTGGCCGAGGAGTCGGCGACCGGTTCCTCGATCACGCTGCGCCTGATGGTCGACGGCGGCCCGAGACCCGTGTTCGGCGTGGCGGCCCGCCTGCGCTGGGACGGCGCGCTCGTCGCGCTGCGCGACGTCCGCTCCTGCGGACCGTTCGACGCCGGCGGCCCGGCGTTGCTCGAATGGAAGCTCCTCGAGCCGGAGCCGGAGGCGTGGCTCGGCCTCGCCGCCCGCTCGCGCGACTCCCTGGTCGACGCCGCGGGCGGCGCCTGCGCGCTGCTCGCCGTCTTCGACATCCTCGGTCCGGGCAGCTCGCGCATCGAGCTGGTCGGGGAGCGCAGCGCCGCCGTCGGCTCGGTCGCCGGCGGCACGCCCCCCACGCGCTACGTCACGGACCGCGTCGGCGGCGGGACGCTGGAGGTGACGCGATGACCGCCCTGCGCCT
>CAZMRP010000395.1:0-5421 GCA_964568275.1 uncultured Myxococcales bacterium | reverse complement strand
GATCGCCGCCGCCTGCGGCAGCACGGCCGGGCGGCACTGCACCGCCAGGGCGTACTCGCCGAGCGCCTGGGCCCGGCGCCCCGGGAACCGGGCGAAGTAGGTCGCGACGGCGAAGTGGGTCACCGACGAGCAGGGGTGGATTCGCAGCGCCTGGTTCCAGAACGGGATCGGCGACCCGCCGTCGGTCCGCGCCACGTGGACGCCGGCCTGCAGCGGCAGGTAGTAGTCGGCCGGGTGGCGGGCGAAGGCGCCGCGCGCGTCGTCCAGCAGGCCCGGGTGGTTGGTGCGGGTCGACGCGTAGAGCCGGTAGCGGTCCGATTCGACCTCCAGCTCGTTCGCCGCGGCCCAGGGGTACAGCAGCGCCAGCGCCGCCACCGTGCCCGCCACCGGCAGCAGCCAGGCGAAGCCGGGCAGGCGCACCCGCGGGTGGCTCTGGCGGCGCACCTGCCGGTCGTCGCCCACCGCGCCGGTCTCGCGGACCACCGCGAGCGCGGCGACGAACGGCAGGGCCAGCCCCAGCAGCTCGAGGCCGAAGTCGACGGTGTTCTGCAGCAGCAGGGCGAAGACCGCCGCGATCGCGGCGGCGTTGTGCGGCTTGATCGGCGGGCGCAGCACCGCCCGGCCGAGCACGAGCAGCAGGCCGAGCACGGCCAGCCCGCCCAGCGGCCAGCCCCATTCCACGACGTACTGGGCGACGAAGTTCTCCGGATGCGTGAAGGTCGCCGCGTCGGGCGCGGAGGCGTAGGGGGCCGACGCCGCGACGTAGGCCCCCCGGCCGATCCCGGTCCACGGGTGGTCGGCGGACATCGCCAGCGCGTCGCGCGCCAGCTCCCACTTCGACGTGTCGCCGCCCTCGAACTCGCCCACGATGGCGTCGTAGGCCACGTACGACCCCGCGGTGACGGCGAGCAGGACCCCGAGCGTCGCCCAGGCCAGGTGGGTCCGGCGGTGCTCCTCGGCCCCGGCGGCGGCGGCCCGGTCCGCGGCCGCCTCGTGCTCCGTCGGCTTCGCCGCGACTCCCTCCGGCGGCGTCATCGCCGGCAGGGTGCGGCGCGGGGGGGCGTGTCCCGCGCGGCGGGAGGCCAGCCGCAGCACGAGGAACACCACCTGCCCGGCGACGAACGCGAGGATCCCGCCGCGGGACAGCGTGAGCAGGCACCCCCCGCCGGTGATCGCGCCGGCCAGGATCAGCGTCAGGCGGCGGTAGCGGTCGACGGTCGACAGCGCCAGGCCGAACGACAGGGCGGCGAAGAAGCCCAGCGCTCCGGCCAGGTGGTTGGCGTTGAGGAACGGGGCCGGCAGCGGGACGAGGCCGACGTGGCGCGGGACGTATTCGTCGTAGACCTTGTCCCAGCCGGCGAGCTGGTGCAGGAAGAACACCACGGCCACCACGACGCCCGCGGCGACCAGCGGGCCGAGCACCGCGCGGCCGCCGTGCACGCGCAGGCGGTAGCGGACCGTCAGGTAGGTGAAGGTCACGGCGAGCATCGCCAGGCCGGCCAGGGCCGTGGCGGGGGGGTCGAGCGACAGGGGGAACCAGCCGCCGCGGTGGGCGGTGCCGAGCGCCGTCCAGGCGGCGTCGTGCAGCTCGAAGGCGCGCGGCGAGAGCAGCTCCACCAGGCCGGCGGGGAGCGGGACCAGCTGCAGGAAGGTGAACGCGGTGAGCACCACCAGCCCGAGGCCGACGCCGTCCATCCGCGACCCGTGCCGCGTCCAGCCGCGCTCGACGCGGCCGACGACGTAGACCAGGACCGCCAGGCCGGTGGTGAGGGCGATGGCCCAGGGCCGGGCGGAGCCCAGCGCCAACGCCGCCCAGGCGAACAGGAGGAACAGGCCCCGGCCGTGCCAGGCCTCGAGGTTGAGCCGCTTCGCCACCTGCGATCCCGTGCCGCGAGCCTAGGAGCCGGGCGCGGCCGGCGGCGGGGCGCGGTCGCCGTGGGTGTCGGCGTCCGGTTCCTCGGCGCTCCCCGCCTTCGGCTTCTTCGCGTCGTCCTCGCGGGCCCCGTAGTAGTACCCGTACTTCCGGTAGTAGTAGTAGTGGTAGTAGCCGTACTCGCGGTTCTCCAGGTCGAGGTCGTTGAGCACGGCGCCGAGGATGTTGCCGCCGACGTCGCGCATCTGCTTGACGGCGAACTTGGCCGCGCGGCGGTTGGTCACCATGCTCTTGACCACGATGATCGCGCCGTCGACGTGCCGCGACAGGATCACCGGGTCGGTGACCGCGATGATCGGCGGGCTGTCGAACACCACCTTGTCGTACAGCCGCTCGAGCTGCGCCACCACCTCCTTGAACCGCTCGGTGTGGATCAGCTCCGCCGGGTTCGGCGGGATCGGGCCGCAGGTCAGGATGTCGAGGCCCGGGACCTGCGTCGGCCGCACCAGCTCCTCGACCTTGCGCGTGCCGAGGATCGCGGTCGACAGGCCGTCCTCGTTCTCCAGCCCGAAGGCCGTGTGCACGCGCGGCCGCCGCATGTCCGAGTCGACGATCAGCACGCGGCTGCCCGACTGGGCCATCGTGATCGCCAGGCTGATCGCGACCGTGGTCTTGCCCTCCTGCGGGGAGGCGCTGGTGACCAGCAGCTTGCGCGGCGGCCGGTCGGGCGACATGAACAGGATGTTGGTGCGGATCGAGCGGCAGCACTCCGCCGCCGACGACTTCGGGTTGTCGTGGCAGAACAGGTCGGGATGTCCCCCCATCCGCAGCTCCGGGGCCCGCTGCTTGCGGCCCCGGCGGCGCCGCCGACGCGACGCCCGCTCGCCGGCGAAGGTCGGGATGATGCCGAGGAACGCCAGGCCCAGCCCCTTCTCCACGTCCTCCTGGGTCTTGACGGAGGTGTCGAGCGCCTCGAGCAGGAAGGCCAGGCCGATGCCGCCGAGCAGGCCGATCACGATCGCCAGCGCCAGGTTCAGCTTGACCCGCGGCCGGATCGGCACCTCGGGCCGCAACGCCGGGTCGAGCACCCGGACGTTGTTGATCTGCGACAGCTCGGTGGAGAGCGTCGTCTCCTCCGAGCGGTTGTTGATCAGCTGGTAGATCCGCTCGGCGTTCTCCTTCTCGCGCACCAGCTGCGTGTACTGCAGCTCCTTGCCGCCCAGCGCGATCGCCTGCTCCTGCAGCTCGGCGACCCGCGCCACGAGCTGCTGCTCGTAGGCCGAGGTCTCGGTGAAGTCCGCGTCGATCGCCCGGAGGATCGTCTGCACCTCCTGGCGGATCCCGGTGCGGATCGTCTCCAACTCCGTGTCGCGCTGCCGCATCTCCGGCCAGTTCTCCGCCGCGATCTGCGCCAGCGAGTCCCGCTCCAGGTTCTTCTCGAACAGCCGCGCCTTCATCGTCTGCAGCACCGGGCTCGACAGCACCTCGGCGATCGACACCGACGTGATCCCGCGCTTGCGGATCTGCTCCTCGATCTCCGCCTTCTTCGCCTCCAGTTGCTGCCGGTGGCTGCGCGTCTCGGACAGCCGCTGCGCCACCCAGTCCATCTCGTTGGCCACCTGGTTGCGCTGGTCCTCCAGGTTGACCGAAAGCAGATTGTTGATCTTGCGGAAGTCCACCGCCCGCTGCTCGGCGTCCCGCAGCGTCTTGGCCCACGCCTCGGCCTGCTTGATCAGCCAGTCGCGCGCGTTGACCGTGGACTCCAACGCCACGTCGCGGTTGTACTCGACGTAGGCGTCCGCCACCGCGTTGGCCAGCAGCTGCGCCAGCCCCTGGTCCGTGTGGTCGACCGCGATCTGCACCAGCCGGCTGTCCTTGACCGGGTCGACGACGATCATCCCCCGCAGCATCTCCGTCGCCAAGGCGTCCGGAATCGGCTCGAAAACCTCCACGTCCTCCGGGATCCCCAGGAACGTCCGGTTGGCCCCCAGCGAGTGCAGCGCCACCACCCGCGAGGCCACCTCGAAGCTGCGGATGATGTGGTACTGGGTCTCGTAGTACTCCTGGTTCGACCAGTACGACCCGGTCCCCATCTCCGTCACCGCCTCGACCTTCTCGCCGAGGACCCGCGGGGCCTGGGGGTCGATCTGCACCGTCGCCATCGCGCGGTACACTTTCGGCTGCCGCAGCGTGTAGAACGTGACCAGTCCGACCACCGCCGCCAGGAAGAACAGCGCGTGCCACTTCCGCTTCCGGAGCACCTGGAGGTAGGCCCAGATGTCGAACGCCTTCTGGGTCTCGCCGCCCGCCGGCGTGACGGTCTCGGCAATCTGGTCCTGAATACTGCGCATCGTTGCCCCGTCCCCTGGCTCCGGCAGACGCGAACCGCGAGTATATATCACGGTTTGCGGCCACAGGCCAGCCACATCGACCAGGACCCGCCGAGAACCCACAGGGCGAGTCGCAACGGGAGGTTAGTCGCCGCGCGAGGTGCTCCGGTTCATCCGCGGGGTCGAGGAGCGGGTCGACCGACAGGCCGGGTCCGTGCGCGGTCGCACGCCCGATATTCCAAGGACTTGCATCTGGAATTGGGCGTGCTAAGGTCCGCCCGATTTTGGGTTCGGCGGGTCCGACGACCCGGGAACCGGGAGGTTGATGATGAAGGCTTCGCGCATCCTGATGACGGCCCTCGCGCTGCTCGCGCTCGGGCAGTTCGCTGTGAACTGCGGCGACGACGACGACACCCAGACCGACACGCCGGTCGAGACCGGCGCGGACGCCGACGCCGAAGTGGGCGCGGACGCCGACGCCGACGCGGACCCGGACGTCGAGCCGGACGTGCCGGTGGACGTGCCGGTGGACGTGCCGGTGGACGTGCCGGTGGACACGACCCCCGACACCGTGGCCGACGTGGGCGAGCTCAACACCGGCGAGCCGTGCGAAGAGGCGAGCGAGTGCCTCGGGCCGGGCGCGCAGTGCCTGACCGAGATGGAAGCCCCGATCGTCGGCACGATCGAGTTCCCCGGCGGCTACTGCAGCTCGACCTGCACCGCGACCGGCGGCGAGTGCGGCCCGGACGGCTACTGCATGGACGCCTCGGCGATGGGCGGCCCGATCGGCTGCGTCAAGCGCTGCACGGAAGCGACCGAGGAGACGGACTGCCGGACCGAGGAAGGCTACACCTGCGACAACTTCATGATCTTCCCCGAGACGTTCTGCGCCCCGCCGCTCTCGATGGGGCCGTAGCGCCACGTCCGACTCGCTCCCGACTCCACTGATCCTCCTCTCCGGTGGCGGCACCGGGGGACACGTCTACCCCGCGGTGGCCATCGCCGAGGCCTTGCGCCGCCGCCGGCCCGACGTGCGACTGGTGTTCGTCGGCATTCGCGGCCGGGCCGAGGAGGCGATCGTCCCCAAGCTCGGCTTCGAGCTGCGGTTCGTGCCGGCCGCCGGCATGCCCGCGCTCCGCGACCTGCCGGGCCAGGTGCGCTTCGCCGCCACCCTGGCCCGCGGCGTCCGGGTCGCCCGCGCGCTGCTCGACGAGCTGC
>CAZMRP010000394.1:0-5423 GCA_964568275.1 uncultured Myxococcales bacterium | reverse complement strand
GCCGCCGGGCCCGTCGGCACGCAGGTCGCGCCCTCGGCGCACGTCGTCGCGGCGGCGAACGGGTCGCAGGCCGGTCGGCACTCGCTGACGTCGCGGCGCACGGTGACGCAGACCTGCCCCGAGCCGCAGGCGTCGGCGACGGTCGGGTCGCACCGCTCGGCCGCCGGGTCGTCCTCGCACGCCGTCAGGCCCGCCAGTCCGCAGGCGGTCCACAGGGTCAGGGTCCATCGCACGTAGCTCATGGTTCGCCTCCTACGCCGCTACTTCGCGGGCGACAGCGGCGGTTTACATCTTCTTCCCCGGCGTGGGCCAGTTTGCCGCCTCCCGGCCGGCGGTTCGTCGCCCCGGGGGGCCGAGGTGCCGCCGGCCGCGCCGCCGGACTGAAGAAAACACCTTGTTGTTGCGGTTGGTTGGAGAATCGTCGGTTTTCGGACGCCGCCCGGGAATACCGGGGACCCCTGGTGGCGTCGTCCAGTTGGGAGGCGGAGCAGGGAGTCGAAGAGGGCTTCGACATGGCAGTAAACGCGATCGACGAGGTCATGTTCCCGGATCCGGAGGCGTCGCTGGCCGTGCAGGAGCGGTCGGCGGAACGCGAGGCGGCGGCGCGCTCGCAGCGCGGGGATCCGACCCTCGCGCTGTACTTCAACGACCTGTCGTCCCACCCGGTGCTGACGCCGTCGGAGGAGAGCCGGATTGCGCACCAGATCCAGGAGCTGGAGGTGCGGGAGTGGGTCGAGCTGCTGACCCATCCGCCGCTGTTGCCGCACCTGCTGGAGGAGCTGCGCAAGCTGGTCAACGGCGCGACGCCGCGGGACGCGCGGGTGCTGGCGCGGTGGCCGAGCCGCTACCGGAAGTGCGGCTGCCGCTTCGACGCGCGGCGATGGGCCGAGCTGCGGACCGCGGCCTCGCGGCTCGGGCGGCAGCTCAGGGACCTCGACGTGGACCGCGTGCTGCTCAACCGGATGCTCGAGCACGTCGACTACCTGCCCCAGGCCAACGGCTCGTGCCCGCCCGGGATGCGCCGGCTGGTGCACACCACGGCCTACGAGCGCTACCTGGAGCGGGTCCGGGCGGCGACGCGGCACACCCATCGCGAGAAGGAGCACTTCATCCTGGCCAACCTGCGGCTGGTGGTCTCGGTGGCGCGGCGCTACCACCGCGGTCGGATGTCGCTGATCGACATGATCCAGGAAGGCAACATCGGCCTGATGAAGGCCGTCGACCGCTTCGACGTGCGCAAGGGCTACCGCTTCTCGACCTACGCCTCGTGGTGGATCCGCCACGCGATCAACCGGGCCCTGGCCGACAAGGGTCGCGCGATCCGCATTCCCGTCCACATGCTCGACACCCACCAGCGGATCCAGCGCGTGTTCGCCGAGCACGCGGCCCGGACCGGCGGGGAGCCCGAGCTCGCCAACGTGGCGACCGAGGTCGGCATCGACGAGCAGAAGGTCACCTCGGTCCGCGCCCAGTCCTTCGACGCCCCGCTGTCGCTCGACCGGCCGCTGGGCGACGACGAGGGGCGGCGGTTCGTCGACGTGCTGACCTGCGAGGAGCAGCCGACGCCGCTGGACGACGTCTGCCGCGGCGACTGGGAATCCGAGATGAACCGGCTGCTCGAGCGGTTGCCGCCGATCGAGGCGCGGATCCTGCGCTGGCGCTTCGGCATCGGCGACGACGACGAGCTGACGCTCAAGGAGATCGGCGACAAGTTCCGCCTGTCGCGCGAGCGGATCCGCCAGCTCCAGGAGCAGGCGCTGACCCGTCTGCGCCGCCAGATCCGCGGCCCGTACTAGACTTCGATCCCCTCGAACAGCGCCGAGGAATGGTAGCGGTCGCCCGCGTCGGGCAGGATCACCACCAGCGTCTTGCCGCGGCTCTCGGGGCGCGCGGCCACGCGCAACGCGGCGGCGACCGCGGCGCCGCAGGAGATGCCCCCGGTGATCCCCTCCTCGCGGTGCAGCCGCCGCGCCGTCTCGATCGCCTCCTCGGAAGACACCGCCTGGACCTCGTCGACGAGGCCCAGGTCGAGCGTTTCCGGCTTGAATCCGGCCCCGATCCCCTGGATCTTGTGCGGTCCCGGCGCCGGCGGCTCGCCCCGCAGCGCCGGTCCGAGCACCTGCGACGTCGTCGGCTCGACCGCCACGCTCCACAGCGGCCGCCGGCGGTCCAGCTCGAAGTGCTGCGACACCCCGGTCAGCGTCCCGCCCGTGCCGACCCCGGACACCAGGATGTCGACCTTGCCGTCCGTGTCGTTCCAGATCTCCGGCCCCGTCGTCTGTCGGTGGATCGCCGGATTGGCCGGGTTCTTGAACTGCTGCGGCATGAAGTAGCGCTGCGGGTCGGACGCGACGATCTCCTCCGCCTTCGCGATCGCCCCCTTCATCCCCGCCGCTCCCTCGGTCAGGAACAGCTCGGCCCCGAACGCCTTGAGCAGCCGGCGGCGCTCGAGCGACATCGTCTCCGGCATCGTGAGGATCAGCGGGTAGCCGCGGGCGGCGGCGACGAAGGCCAGCGCGATCCCGGTGTTGCCCGAGGTCGGCTCGACGATGGTCACCTGCTTGCCGCCGAGTTGGAGGATGCCCCGCTGCTCGGCGTCGCGGATCATCGCTGCGCCGATGCGACACTTGACGGAATACGCGGGGTTGCGCCCCTCGATCTTGGCCAGCACGGTCGCCCCGAGCCCCTGGGTCATGCGGTTGAGCCTCACCAGCGGGGTGTTGCCGATGCTGAGCGAATTATCGTCGTAGATTCGGGGCATTCAAGCCTCCAACGGTCCGGCGGGTGGTCGGCCGCCGCGCCCAACCCGCGGGACCGCCCTACCTAACCCATCGCAGGGCGATTGTCACCCGGGCTGTCGGGGGCCTGCCGCCGGTTTGACATCCCCGCCGTCGCCCCTTAGAACCACCGGCATGTCGTCGGTCCATCGAGTTCGCCCGCGTTTCCTGTCGCTGTTCGTGTTCCCAACCCTGTGGCTGGGTCCGGCCGCGGCGACCGCCCTGCCGCCGAGCGGCGAATCCCCGGACGATCGGCCGGCCCTGGCGGCCGACGAGCCCGCGGCGGAAGAGGCGGACGAACCGGAGGAGCCGGCGCCGACGGAGGAGCGGACCACGGCCGGCGGGCAGGACGACGACGCGGCGACCCGGGCCGAGGCGCGGCTCGTCGAGCAGCTGTCGCTGGGGACGCCGGCGATCGTCCATCGGCTGACGGCGCCGGGCGGCGTGACGGCCCGCTACCTGCGTGCCGCGGGCGGGGAGCGCCGTCCGAGCTGGCTGTCGTACCCGATTCCCGGCGGTCGCCTGGCGCGCGGGTACGGTTCCGGCACCAACGGCCGCCACAAGGCGCTCGACATCATCGCCGACGAGGGGACCCCGATCCGGGCGGCCGAGCGGGGGCTGGTCGTCTACGCCGACAACACGATCCGGGGCTACGGCTGGATGGTGGTGCTGTTGCATCCCGGCGGGTGGGTGACGTTCTACGCGCACTGCAAGAAGATGCTGGTGCACCCCGGGCAGTCGGTCGAGCGGCGCGAGGTGATCGCGCAGGTGGGGGACACCGGGATCGCGCGCGGGCACCACCTGCACTTCACGCTGTTCATTCGGGGTCGGGTCACGGACCCGTATCCGTTCTTCCGGCCGTTGCCGCCGAACCTCCCGTACGTCGGGCCGCAGCCGCACCGCGGACATCGCGTTCGCGAAGGCGACACGGTGGAGACGGTGGCGGCGAAGTTCGAGGTCGACGCGGCGGCGTTGCGCGAGGTGAACGGCATCGGCGAGAACGACGAGTTGCAGGCCGGGTGGCAGATCCTGATCCCGGGGCAGCTCGAGCCGCGGGTGGAGGAACCCGCGCCGGGCCGGCGCTACACCGTGCGCGAGGGCGACACGCTGTCCGCCATCGCCAACCGGTTCGGGACGACGACCGCGGTGCTGGTCGAGCTGAACCACCTGGCCGACGCCTCGAAGATCCGGCCGGGGCAGGAGCTGCGCGTGCCCGGCGGCGGCGGGGGCGGCAGCCGGGAAGGCGACGACACGCGTCCCGACACCCGCGCCGACGACATCTTCGTCGTGGGGGAGGGCGACACGCTGACGTCGATCGCCCGCCGGCACGACGTCTCGGTGCGCCAGCTCCGCCAGGCCAACCGGTTGCGGGACGAGGACAACATCCGCATCGGCCAGGAGCTGATCATCCCGCGGCCCGGCGGCAACGTCGACTTCGACGAGGGGAGCGTCGACGGCCGACGCTGGCGGATGGTCACGGTGCGCGAGGGCGACTCGCTGTCGCGCATCGCGCGCCGGCACCACACCACCGTCGAGCGGATCCTCGAGCTGAACTCGCGGCTGCGCGACGCCGACTCGATCCGCCCCGGCGACGACATCCGCGTCCCGGCCCGGGAGGACGACGAGTAGGAGCGCCGCGCCGCCGACGCGCAGCGTCGGCGAGTGCGACCGTGTCGCTACGATTCCGCCGGCGGGCCGCAGAACAGCTGCGTGTCGTCCTCGGAGCACTGCCAGACCCAGCCCGGCTCGCGGGCGCGGCACCAGTCGCCGACCGTCACCATCGAACGGCCGTTGGTGCAACAGTCGCCGCAGCCGTCCTCGTCGGGACCCTTGAGGTCCCAACTCGGCGGCGTGAGGCCCGGCCCGCCGCACAGCTCGACGTACGGGAAGCACTCCGAACGCTCGTCGGCCCACATCGCGTACGCGCGGCCCGGCCTCCCGCCCCTCGTGCACGGTCGGCCGTCCGCCGGGTCCTCGAACGGCTCGCCGTCCGCCGGCGGTCGCAGGATCGCGATCGGGTGGCCGATGTCGGTCACCTGCGGCGCGGTCGGTTGGAGGCTGAGCCGGCAGCCGAGGGCCCAGCCGACGACGGCCGCGGGCGGCTCGCGCACGCGGAACGCCGGCCCCTCCATCGGGTCCGCGACGAGCACCCAGCCGCCGGGGACGTAGCCCCACGCGTCGAGTTCCCGGTTGTCGTGCACCGGGTAGCCCAGGGATCGTCGGGCCTCGCCGGCCGGGCGCGTGCGCGGTTGCAGCCCGTCGCGGACGTACACCCGCACGGGCCGCTCGAGCCACGTGCCGCCGAGGTCGCTGATGGCGCCGTCGGCGGCGAAGGCCACCTCGATCGCGCGCGCCAGCCGTTCCACGCGCGGCGGCACGGAGCAACCCTCCGGGCACGGGTGCCGGTTGAGCCACGACGCCAGCGACCGGCGTGCCTCGACGAACCTGCGGTCCCGCAGCAGGGCGTCCACCTCGGCCTCCTGGGTCTCCAGGCGGTCCGTCAGCTCCGACGTCGCCCGCTCGCACGCCTCGTACTCGCCTTCCGGCGCCGGCGCCGGACCGGCGCATCGCAGCTCGGACTCGAAGACCGCCGGCGGCTCGGGCAAGGCGTCCGACAAGATCGCCGCCCTGGAAGGGGCCGGCATT
>CAZMRP010000393.1:0-5424 GCA_964568275.1 uncultured Myxococcales bacterium | reverse complement strand
AGCGGCGGCTGCTGGCGCAGCGGGCCGCGCCGCTGGCGCCGGTGCAAGGCGGGCCGCGAGCGGACGCGCTGGTCGACTGGGGCGGGGCTCGCGGGCCGCTGCTCCGCGGCCTGCGGCTGGGCCTGCGGATCTTCCCGCTGTTGCCGCTGGCGGCCGCTGCTGCGGCGGTGGCCTGGGCCTCGCTGTCGGGGTGGCTCGAGTCGAGCGAGTTCCTGGTCCCGATCCTGGTGGGGGGCGCGCTGGCGTTCGTGCCGTGGTCGGTGCGGCACGCCGGGCTGGTGCTGGGCGACCTGACCCGCGCGGCCTCGGCGGCCAACGTGCGGTACCTGGACCCGGCGGCGGTGGAGCGCGCGGCGCGGGCGCACCACGTGGTGTTCCTGTACCGCGGCGTCGTGACCTACGGCCGGCCGGAGGTGGTCGAGTTCGTCAACTACTCGGACCAGCCCGACGCGGCGATCCTCGATCTCGTCGCGTCGGCGGAGCAGGCGGCCGGCGGCTCGTCGCTGTCCGCGGCGCTGCTGGCCTTCACGCAGGGGCGGGGCGCGGTGGGGGAGGCGACGACGCGGCTGTCGCGGTTCTGGCCGGGGCACGGGGTGAAGGCGACGTCGGCGCGGGGCGAGGTCTGGATCGGCGGCCGCCGGATGCTGCTCGAGGAGGGGGTGTCGACGGCGCCGGTGGAGGAGGACGCGCGGGACTTCGAGCAGGCCGGCTACACGGTGCTGTTCGTGGCGCTCAAGCGCCGCGTGCACGCCATCGTGGCGCTGGGGGACCCGGTGCGGGCGGAGATGGGGGAGGCGGCGGACCTGGCGCACCGGCAGGGGATGGAGACGCACCTGCTGACGGGCGAGAGCCGGGCGACGACGGAGCACGTGGCGCGGTCGGCGCGGGTCCGGCACATCCGGCCCGAGCTGACGCGGGAGGAGCGGGCGGCGGAGATCCGCGGCCTGCGCGAGATGGGAGTGTCGGTGGCGGTGGTGGGACGGCCGGCGGAGCCGGCGCAGGTGATCCAGGACGCGGACGTGGCGGCGGCGATCGGGGTGCCCGACCCCCGCGGATTCCCGTGCGACGTGGCGGCGGCGGCCGACGACCCGCGGGTCGCGGTGGGCTGCCTGACGGCGGCGCGGCGGGCCACCACGGCGGTGTGGCTGCAGGTGGTGGCGGCCGCGAGCGTCGCGCTGCTCAACGCGGGCCTCGCGGCGCTCGGCTTCCTGCCGCCCGCGGCCACGATGGCCGTGACCGCCGCAGCGGCGCTGCTGCCGCTGCTGCGCCGGCGCCGCTTCGAGTTCACCGGAACGTCCGGGGCGAGGTGAGCGGATGAACGAATGCGGAAGGGGAGGCCTGCGGTCGCTGCTGCTCGCGGCGGCCGTCCTGGCGTCGCTCGCCGGGTGCGAGCGCTCGCGCCAGGAGGTGATCGAGCAGGCGCGCGAGCTGCGCGGGTTGCGCTTCGTGATCCGGGTCTACGCCGAGCCGTCCGACGCGCTGTGGACGGCGATCGGCCAGGCGTTCGACCGGGTCGAGGAGGTCCAGCGGCTGCTCAGCGAGTGGATTCCCGACAGCGACGTGTCGAAGCTCAACGAGTCGGCGGGCAGCGAGACTCCGGTGGCGGTATCGCCCGAGTTGCTGCGGGTGCTGGAGGTGGCGCGGCTGGTGTCGGAGCGCAGCGGCGGCGCGTTCGACGTCACCTGGGCCGTGCTGCGCCAGGCCTGGGGCGACTTCGAGAAGGGCGACATCGACCCGCTCTCCAAGCCGTTCCGCGCCAAGATCGACCGGCTGCGGGCCAAGATCGGCTGGGACAAGCTGGAACTGGACTCCGCTGCCGGCACGGCGCGGCTCTCCGAGCGCGGGATGCAGCTGGGCCTCGGCGGCATCGCCAAGGGCTACGCCATCGACGAGGCGGCGGCGGTGCTGCGGCGCCTCGGCTTCCACGACTTCGTGATCGACGCCGCCGGCGACGTGCTGGTCAGCGGCCGCCGCGGCGGCCGCGACTGGAACGTCGGCATCCGCCACCCGCGCGGCGAGCCGGGCGAGAGCTTCGTGCAGTTCCCGCTGCGCGACCGCGCGGTGGCCACCACCGGCGACTACGAGCACTTCCTCGAGGCGGGCGGCCAGCGCTGGCCGCACGTGATCGACCCCGGCACCGGGTTCCCCGCGATCCGCTGCGTCTCCGCCACCGTCGTCCACGCGTCGGCGATGGTGGCCGATGCGCTGGCCACCGCCGCGTTCATCCTGGGGCCCACCGCGGGCCTCGAGCTGGTGCGCGGCTACCCGGGGGCGGAGGCGGTGCTCGTCGACCCGAACCTGGGCGTGCACGTCAGCCAGGGCCTCGATGCCTGGGTCGGCACCCGCTGGCTCAAGGAGCCCAAGCGGGAATCGCGCTAGGCGCGGCGTGGTGCCGGCGGGACGCCGGCCGGTGCGGGAGACCGGGGCGGGGCGATGCTCGAACGACTGCTCGTCCGCACGACGCGTTGGCTGCTGCGGCACCGCGCGCTGGTGCTGCTGGCCTGGCTGCTGCCGCTGCCGCTGCTCGGCCACGGCGCGTACCGCGTCAGCGAGCGGCTGAAGTCGATCATCCCGTCGCGGGCCGGCGCCGATTCCTCGGTCGTCGGCGGGTTCCAGGCGCACGAGTTCCCCCGGCAGGCGCAGTTCGTCGCCGAGCTGACCTTCCATCATCCGCGGGCGACCGTCGACGACGCGCCGTTCCGCGACACGGTGACCGCGGCCCACGCGGCGGCGCGCGGGCTGCCGTGCGTCGAGCGGTTGACCTCGTGGCCCGAGCTGCCGCTCCGGGGCTTCTTCGTCTCGCCCGACGCGCGCACGCAGATCTCGCTGGTCGAGATCGCGGCGGCCGCGGACGACTACGCCGCCGCCGAGCGCTGCGTGGTCGAGCTGCGCGGAGCGGTGGGCGCCGCCCGCCCGACGTTTCCGCTCGCGGACCTCGAGCTGCTGGTGACCGGCGCGCCGGCGGTGGACCACGACATCGGGCGGCTGGTGCGTCGCGACGGTCTGCGGGCCGAGCTGATCGTCCTGGTGGTCAGCCTGGTGCTGCTGGTCTGGATGTTCCGCAGCGCCGCGGCGGCGGTCCTGCCGCTGGTCACCGCCGGGCTGGCGGTGTCGGCCTGCATGACCGTGGTCTGGTTCGTGGCGGCCCACGTGCGGCTGTCGGTCTACGTGTCGACGGTGTCGACGATGACCGGCCTGGCGCTCGGGCTGGACTACGCCCTGCTGTACGTCACGCGGTTCCGCGAGGAGCGGGCGGCCGGGCGCGCCGTCGCCGAGGCGCTCGAGGTGACCGCGGGCACGGCCGGCCGGGCGGTGCTCGGGTCGGGCGGGCTGGTGCTGATCGGTTTCGGCGGCCTGCTGATCCCGGACCTCGGCCTGGCCCGCTCGATCGGCCTAGCCGGGGCGCTGACCGTGGCCGGCACCCTGGCCTCGACGCTGACGCTGCTCCCCGTGCTGCTGTCGCTGCTGCACCGCGCGCTCGACTGGCCGCGCTGGGGCTGGTTCCGCACGAGCCACGCGGCGGTCGACCGGTTCTGGGAGCGCTGGAGCCGGCTCGTGCTGCGGCGTCCCGCGTTTCCGGTGCTGGGCGGCCTGCTGGTCGTCGCGCTGTGCGCCCCGCAGCTGGCGGAGCTGCGCGTGCAGAACCCGCGGCACGAGGTGATCCCGGCCGAGGTCGAGGCGCGACGCGGCCTGCAGCGCGTGCTCGAGGTGGCCGGCGAGGGTGACTTGTACCCGATCGTCGTGGTGGTGCACGCCGGCGACGGCACGACGTTCCGCCAGCCGGAACGGCAGCGGACGTTCCTCGCGCTGCTCGAGCGGGTGCGGGCGTGGCCCGAGGTGGCGCACGTGCAGAGCGCCGACCTGCTGATGGGGCTCTCGGTGGAGCTGCTCGGCGTGCGGCTCGGCTACGGCTTCGGCGAGGGGTTCGCGGGGCGGTTCGTCAGCCGCGACGCCGACTACGCCTCGTTCAACGTGCTGGCGCAGACCTCGGACGACGCCACGCTCTCGACGCTCGTCGAGCGGCTGCGGGCCGAGCTGCCGGGCCTGCTGGCCGAGCTCGACCCGGGGCTGCGGGCCTGGGTCGGCGGCGCGCCGGCGCGCGACTGGGAGACCCGCACCGGGCTGATCGGCAGCCTGCCGCTGATGATCCCGGTCGTGGCGTTCGCCGCGTTCCTGCTGATGGCGCTGCTGTTCCGCTCGGTCGTCGTGCCGCTCAAGGCGCTGCTGCTCAACGCGGCCTCGCTGGCCACGACCTACGGGATCCTGGTGCTGGTGTTCCAGCACGGCTGGGGGCTGGGACTGCTGGGGGTGGAGGGGCCGCCGCCCGGCGGCCTCAGCTTCGTCACCCCCGTGATCCTGTTCTGCATCCTGTTCGGGGTGTCGATGGACTACGAGGTGTTCCTGGTCTCGCGGATCCAGGAGGCGTTCCGGCGACGGACGGGACCGGCCGACCCGCCGGAGCGCCGCGAGGCGGCGCATCGGGAGGCGATCCACGAGGGGCTGTCGCGGACCGGCGGGATCATCACCAACGCGGCGCTGGTGGCCACGCTGACCTTCGCCGCGTTCATCTCGGGGTCGCTGCTGCCGATGAAGGAGATGGGGTTCGCCCTGGCGCTGGCCGTGGCGCTGGACGCGACGCTGGTGCGGATGATGCTGGTGCCGGCGCTGCTGCGGTTCCTCGGGCGCCGGACCTGGTGGTGGCCGTTCAGCGGCTCGCCGCCGCGCGGCGGTGCTCCTCGTACGTCCGGCTGAAGGTGTGGCGGCCGCTGCCGTCGTCGCGCGCCACGTAGAACAGGTACGCGGTGCGCTCGGGGTCGAGCGCCGCGCGGAGGGAGGCGAGGCCGGGGTTGCCGATCGGGCCCGGGGGCAGGCCCTCCCGCCGGTAGGTGTTGTAGGGGTTGGCCGCGTCGGCCAGCATCTTGCGGGTGGCCGGGCCGCGGCCGGCGTAGCGGGCGCACGAAGCGAGCCGCGGCAGCCGGCGGCAGCCGTAGCTCGCCGTCGGGTCGACCTGCAGCCGCTTCAGCGTCGGGTCGAGCCCGTCGAGGCGGTTCCAGATCACCGAGGCGACCCGCGGCCGCTCGTCGGCCACCGCGGTCTCCGCCTCGACCATCGAGGCGATCGTCACCAGGGCGAGCCGGCCGTCCAGGTCGAGCCGGCGGCCGACGTCGGCGACCCGCTCGGCCCGCTGCTCCAGCAGCCGCCCGGCGCGCTGGTGCCAGGTGCGGACGAGGCGGGTCACGACGCGGGGCGCGGGCGTCGGCACGGCGAGCCGGTACGTCGCCGGGAACAGGAACCCCTCGGCGTCGTCCGCGGGGACCCCCAGCCCGCGCACCAACACCGGGTCGGTGGCGGCGGCGACGAAGTCGGGCGCGTCGCAGACGCCGAGCCGCTCCAGCTCGCGGGCGAGGTCGAAGATCGTCCACC
>CAZMRP010000392.1:0-5432 GCA_964568275.1 uncultured Myxococcales bacterium | reverse complement strand
GAGGAGGGCGGCACCACGGTCGGCGACGCGACCGGGCTCGGGCACAGCGGCGCGCTCCAGGGCGGGGCCGGCCTGGGCGGCGGCGCCGTCGACCTCGACGGCGGCTCGGACACCATGGTGCGCGTCGCCGACGCGGCCGATCTGCACGTCGGCTCGTTCACCTGGGAGCTGTGGGTCAACTCCGGCGGGAGCAACGTCTACGCGAGGCTCGCCTGCCAGGCCGAGCGGGTGGGAGGCACCGGGCCCGAGCTGTTCGTCTCGGGCGGGCGCGTCGCCGTGCGGATCAACAACGACGGCGCCGTGTTCGACGTCCCGGCGATCGGCACCCGGACCAACGACGGGCCGCCCGACCACTGGGGCGTGACCGCCGACACCCTGCCGACCGGCACGCGGTTCCACCTGCTGCTGGTCCACGATTCCGCGGCCCGCCGCGTGCGGATCTACGGGGGGGCCGAGGGCGCGACGTTGCGGCTGTCCTTCGACGCCGGCTACACCGGCAGCTTCGCGGTGTCCTCGACCGGCATCACCGTGGGCAACGTGGTCGGCGGCGGCCGCGGGTTCCTGGGACGGGTGCTGCAGTTCGCAGTGTGGAACCGCGTCCTGTCGGCGACGGTCGATTCCGCCTCGCGCGCGGTCACCGACGGCGAGGTGCTGGCGGTGCACGCCGCCGGGGCCTCGGGCGCGGTGATCTGCGGCCCGACGGAGGCCTGCAACGGGCTGGACGACGATTGCGACGGCGTCACCGACGAGGACGCGACCTGCAGCGATCCCGGCGCGACCTGCATCGGCGGAACCTGCGTCGGCGGTGCGGATGCGGACGCGGACGCCGATGCGGGTGCGGATGCGGACCCGGACGTGGAGGCCGATGCTCCCGCGGACGTCGGGGACTCGGTGCACCCGCCGCCGCCCTGCGAGGCGGTCGCCTGCAACACCACCTGCCGCAGCCAGGGGTATCTCAACGGCGCGTGTCGCGGCGCCCTCTGCATCTGCGAGGCCGCACCCGCCGCCGAAGGCGACGCCGGGTGCGGTTGCGCCGTGCCTCGGGGCAGCCGTCTCGGTTCGGCCGCCGCGCTGCTGCTCGCCTGGCTTTGCGGCCGTCGCCTTCGTCGGCGCCCGGGCGCCCGGGCCCCAAGGTCCACAGCCCCTCCCCCTTGACGCCCGCCGTCCGTGGTGGCCGAATCCGCGCATGACGCATCGCACGGGTGTCGGAACTGCAGGTCGGGCCATCGGGATGGGGTTGTGTCTGGTGCTGGCGCTCGGGGGCTGCGATCCCAAGCGGCCGGGCGGGCGGTACGACGGCGCGGGGGAGGAGCCGCCGGCCGCTCCGGTGGGCCCGCCGCCGCCGGTGCTGGAGCCGGGCACCGCGGTGTTCGTCGACGACTTCTCTTCGGGGCGGCTGGACCCCGCGGTCTGGAACGCCACGGGCCCGGTCTACGAGGTCCGGGACGGGGCGCTGCGGGTGCAGGGGGCGAAGAACCGGCCGCTGTGGCTGGTTCCGCCGTTGCCGTGCAACGTGCAGCTCGACTTCACGGCGCGTTCCGAATCGCCCGACGGGGACATCAAGTTCGAGATCTTCGGCGACGGCCGGTCGTTCGCGCGGCAGGCCAGCTACACGGCCACGGGCTACGTGTTCATCTTCGGGGGCTGGCAGAACAGCGTGAGCACGATCGTGCGGCAGGACGAGCACCGGGCCCGGCTGGTGACGGACGAGCGGCGCCGCGTGGAGCCCGGGCGGACCTACCGCTTCTCGGTCCGCATCCGCGGCGGGTCGATCGACTGGCAGGTCGACGGCGAGCCGTTCCTGCACGCGGACGACCCGGCGCCGCTGTGCGGGCCCGGACGGGCCCACTTCGCGTTCAACAGCTGGTCGGTGCCGCTGGTCTTCGACGACCTGTCGATCACGGCGCTCGGGGAGTAGCCCGGAGGACCTCGGCGGGCCGGCGGGCTTCGGTGGTGCGCCCGGCGCCCCGAATCACGACTCGAGGAACCGCAGCAGGGTCGGGATGCCGAAGCCGGTGCCGCCGCGCGGCGCGTAGCCCGAGGCCTTCTCCTGGTACGCGGGTCCGGCGATATCGACGTGGATCCAGGGGGTGGAGCCGACGAAGTTGCGGAGGAACAGCGCGGCGGTGATCGCCCCGCCGTACTGCTCGCCGACGTTGCGCAGGTCCGCCACCTCGCTGCGCAGCAGGTCCTTGAGATCCTCGGCCAGCGGCAGCCGCCAGTACTGCTCGCCGGTGAACGCGGCCGCGCCGAGCAGTCGGGCGGCCTCGCCGTCGTCGTTGGCGAACAGTCCGGCCGCGTTCGGGCCGAGCGCCACCATGCAGGCGCCGGTCAGCGTGGCGTGGTCGACGATCACCGTGGGCTCGAGCTCGAGCGCGACGCCGAGGGCGTCGGCGAGGATCAGGCGGCCCTCGGCGTCGGTGTTCAGCACCTCGACCGTCTTGCCGCCGTAGGAGCGAATCACGTCGCCGACGCGCATCGCGCTGCCGCCCGGCATGTTCTCGGTGCACGGGATCAGGGCGATCACCTCGACCTTCGGCTTTCGCAGGGCGCAGGCCAGCATCGTGGCCAGCACCAGCGCGCCGCCGGACATGTCGCACTTCATGTCCTGCATGCTCTTCGACGGCTTGAGGCTCAGCCCGCCGGAGTCGAACGTCAGCCCCTTGCCCACCAGCACCACCCGCCGCTTGCTCGGCTTCGGCGGCCGGTAGTCGATGCGGATGAAACGGGCCGGGTTCTCGGCGCCCCGATTGACCGCCAGCAGCAGGTTCAGCCCGCGCTGCGCGAGCTCCGGGCCGTCCCACACGGTGATCTTCAGCCCCACGCGCTTCGCCGTCGCCTGCGCCCGGCGCGCCAGCTCGGCCGGCGTCAGCACGTTGGGCGGCTCGTTGATCAGGTCGCGGGCCAACTGCAGCGCCTCGGCCACCGCCCCCGCCCGCGCCAGCAGCTCGACCAGCCGCGGACGGGGCGGCGCGCGCCAGGCGGGCGGCGCGCAGAGCGCAACGGACTCCACGGCGCTGTTCGGCCGACGCTCCGCCGTCAGGTACTCGGTGAAGCGGTAGGCGCCGGTCTCGGCCCCCACCACCGCCGCCTCGAGCCAGCCCGCGGTGTCCAGCCCGCCGAGGTCGGACCACGCCAGGGCCACGCGGCGCAGGTTCAGCGACAGCGCGTGGCGGACCGCCGCCACGGCGAAGGTCCGGGCGCGGAGGTAGGCCGGGGCCGCCGGGTCGACGCCGACCAGCAGGATGCGCCGTGCCGGCAACCGGTCCCGGCCGCTCAGCGCCAGCTGCTGGTCCGTCTTGCCCTCGAACAGCTCCTCGTCCGCGGTGGCCCCGAGGTCGACCCCGAGCGTCTTGGCCAGCGGGCCGAGTACCGGGTCGCCGGGCGTCGGACGGCCGGAAACCGCCACGGCGAGCAGGTCGGCCGAGCCGTCGAGGAGCGGGCCGCGCACGACGTCGAACTTCAACATGCTGACACCTCCACCGCGCACCGGAATGCGGGCAATCTCCCACGGATGTCCGGCGCCGTCAACGGTGTCGCCCGACGCCGAGTCGCGCGCAGCGCGCCGCCACCGGGCATTCCGAGCAGCGCGGAGAGACGGGCTGGCACACCGACTTGCCGAACAGCACCAGCAGTCGGTTGATCGTCGGCCAGTGCCGTCGCGGCAGCTTGGCCCGCAGCGCCAGCTCCGTCTCGTCGGGATGCCGCGTGGCGACGTAGCCCCAACGGTTCGTGATCCGGTGGACGTGGGTGTCGACGCAGATCGCCGGCAGGCCGAATCCGGCCGAGCGCACCAGGTTCGCCGTCTTGCGCCCCACGCCGGGAAGCGCCAGCAGCGCGTCCAACTCGGCCGGCACCCGCCCCCCGTGGCCCTCGAGCAGCAGCCGGGAGATCTCCCGCAGCTGTTCGGACTTCCGGCGGTAGAAGCCGACCGGGAAGATCAGCCGGGCGATTCGCGAGGCGGTCAGCTGCAGCATCGCCGCCGGGTCCGGGGCCGCCGCCAGCAGCCGCGCCGCCGCCGGCTCGGTCGTCTCGTCCTTGGTCCGCAGCGACAGCAGCGTCGCCACCAGCACCTCGAACGGGTTGCGCGAAACCCGCTCGACCATCCCTCGGGCCTCGGCACCGAGGTGTCGCGCGACCCGCCCGAGCATCCAGCCCACGTCACGGTCCTGCATCGTTCGCCTCGTCCTTCCGGGCACCCGCGGCCGCGTCGTGCGCCCGCGCCGGCGTCGTTTCGCCCGGCCCGCCGCTAGGGCACCGTGCACCGGGCGGCACGACCTGCGGGCAGGACCGTGCACGGTCCCAAGCCGAGCGCCGCGCAGGACAGCGACTCGATCCAGCCGTCGAGGCACGACACGACGGCCTCCCCGTCGCAGGACTCGTCGATCGAGCTGCCGAACAGCGGGTACGCGGTGCACTCGCTCCCCGGCGCGACGCAGCCGGCCGTGCCTTCCACGTCCCCGCAGGTCCAGCGCGGCACGACCCGGTCGCAGTCGATGTCGGCGGAGGACCCGGCGATGCAGCCGCGGATGCGCGTGTCCTCGCAACGCCGGGGGTCCGAGGCGTCGGTGCAGGCGGCGCCGCCGCCGGCGCAGCGCCCGCCGTCCCCGTCCTCGACGCAGCGCAGTCCGGCGGCGTCGCACTGGGCCAGGCTGATCACGCCGTTGTCGCAGGAGACCACCGTGTCGCCGCGGCAGGTCCAGCGGAACCTGTCGGGCTCGCAGACGCCGAGCCCGCACATCGCCGTCCCGTCCGCGTCGAGGAAGCAGCCGAGCCCGATGCGGGCGCAGTCGAAGACGAAGTCCAGCGAGCTGGCCCGCGAGCATTGGCGCAGCACGGTGCCCTCGCAGCGGTCCGGCGTCGACAGCGGCACGCACGCCGCGGCGACTTCGCCGTTCGTGAGGCAGGCCCGGACGGCCGCGCAGTCGGTTCCGGCGGCGTTGACGCAGTGGGTCACCTCCGCGAGCGTGAAGCCGACCTCGCGCCCGCTGATGTGGGCGAAGGCCGCCGTGCAGGTCGCCAGTTGCTGGGGATTCTCCGGAAAGCAGGCCCGCGTGCGCATGCACGACGCGAGGTGCTCGTCCTTGGTCAGCCGCGGCAGTTCGGGTACGTCGCCGTCCCAGGTCGTCGTCTCGACCGCGCCGTCGTCCCCCGTCGCCTCGTCGGGGGCGCCGTCGTCGTCGCCCTCCGCCTCCGGCTCGGCGTCCGGCAGCTCGTCCGTCCCGGCGTCCCAACTCGTTTCGCCGTCCTCGCGGCCGGGCTCGCCGCCGCCGCAGGCTCCGGCCAGGCAGAAGACGACGAACGGAACCGCTCGCGACATCGTCGGCAGCATACCGTGGCGCCCGGCGACCGGCCAGCGGCGAGTCGAAGGCCGGGCGCGACGTTCCGTCGGCGGGGTCGCGCTGCGGAGGCTCAGTCGGTCGTCGGCGCGG
>CAZMRP010000391.1:0-5436 GCA_964568275.1 uncultured Myxococcales bacterium | reverse complement strand
CGCAGCTCGCGCATCCGGGCCACGGTCCGCCGCGACCGCTCGTCCAGCTCGGCGTCGCCCGCCGGGTCGTCGTCGACCCGGGCCGCCAGGGCCGCCCGCTCGTCCAGCCCGGCGTCGTCCTGCGGGTCGTTCCCTGCGTTCCGGATGTCGTCTCGTTCCGTCATCGTCGGTCTCCTCCGAACCTCCGGGGTTCGGGGACGGTGGAACCTCTGACAGCGGCCGTGCGGAAGCGTTCCCGGAAAAAGCGGGTCACGGCGTTTCCTCCTCGGTGGAGTCCGCGCCGAAGACGAGCCGGTGCAGCGCGGCCCGGGCGCGGAAGATCCGGCTCTTCACCGTGCCCTCCGGAACCCCCGTGATTTCGGCGATCTGGTCGTAGCTGAGCCCTTCCATCTCGCGCAGCACCAGCGCCTCGCGGAACTCCTCGTCGAGCTGCCCCAGCGCCTCGAGCGCCTTGGCGGCCAGCTCGCGGGCCGAGGTTTCCTGGTCCGGGCGCTCGACGCGGCCGACGGTGGGGAAGTGCCCGTCCTCGGCGGCCTTCGGTTCCCAGCCGGGGTGGGCGTCCCAGGCGACCTTCATCCCCTGGCGGCGGCGCTTGAGGTACTTGAGGTGGTTCTTGACGTGGTTGACGGCGACGCGGAACAGCCAGGTGGAGAACAGCGAGTCGCCGCGGAACGAGTGGATCGACCGCAGCAGGCTGAGAAACACGTCCTGGGCGACGTCCTCGGCCTCGTGGCGGTTGCCGAGCATCCGGTAGGCGATGGTGAAGACGCGGCGTTCGTAGAGGCGGAACAGCTCGCGGTACGCCTGCTGGTCGCCGCGGCGCAGTCCTTCCACGAGCGCCTGGTCGTTCTCGTGCACGGGCCACTGGTCCTCGAGTCGCCGCACGACGTGCTTGGTCGTCGCGGAGCGGCTCTTGTTTCCCGGACGGCATCTTCGCATATACTCGCCGCTCGTGGAACGCCCCGGCGCGGACGGTCCGGAGCCGGTCGGCGGCGGGGCGGGGGGTGCCCGGGAGGCGAGGCGATGACGAGTCGAGTGCGTTGGATCTGGCCGGTGTTGTTGGCGGCGGCCGTGGTGCCGACGGCCTGCAGGAAGGGCGAGTCGCTGCCGACGGTGTCGGGGGCCAAGCACGTGGTGCCGTTCTCGGCGGTCCGGCTGTTCCGGGAGACGCCGGTGTCGAGCCGCGAGTTCGACGACCCGGCGCGGCAGTGGACGACGCCGACCTCGCCGCGCTTCGACGAGGGGCTGCTGCGGTCGCGGGTCGCCCCCGACGGCACGCGGGAGTTCCTGGAGTTCCCGCCCAAGCTGGCGTTCCGGAACCAGGGCGACGACTGCGGTCCCGCGGCCGACCGGCGGATCTGTCCCCTGGCGTGGGAGCAGGTGGAGCTGACGCTGTGCGGCCGGCCGTTCGTCGGCCAGCTCGACCTGCCCGACGACCAGCTCGGGCACGCCTCCCTGATGGTCTGCCGGTTCACGGGGTTCGCCCACGCCGAGGAGGACGGCGCCTGGGTCGGCACGACCCGCGACTGCACCAGCGCCCAGAAGGTCCCGCTCTCGACGCTCCATCCGCAGGACTTCTCGTTCCGCGTGGGCGACACCGCCCTCGTGGCCGGAGCCGGCGCCTCGTACGACCGGAAGATCTGCGAGCGGCTGGCCGAGCTGCTGCCGGACCCGGCGGCGGTGCCACCGGCCGTGGCGCCTCCGCCGCCTCCCAGGCCTGCTCCAGCCGCAGAACCCCCTCCCACGGCGGAGCCACCGGCTGCGGAGCCACCGGCCGCGGAGCCTCGGGCTGCGGAGCCACCGGCTGCGCCGCAGGAGGGCGCGCCATGACCCAGCGCACGCTCGGCGTCGTCGGCGGTTCGGGGTTCTACAAGCTGCCCGGGCTGACCGACGTGACGGAGGTGACGGTCGACACGCCGTTCGGCGCGCCGTCGGACGCGGTGGTGCGCGGGCGGCTGGGGGAGACGACGCTGCTGTTCCTGCCGCGTCACGGGCGTGGGCACCGGCTGACGCCGTCGCAGATCAACTACCGGGCCAACGTCTTCGCGCTCAAGCGGCTGGGGGCCGAGGCGCTCGTCTCGGTCTCGGCCTGCGGCTCGATGAAGGAGGAGATCGGCATCGGCGACATCGTGATTGCCGACCAGTTCTTCGACCGCACGCGCGGCCGCAAGGACAGCTACTTCGACGACGGCGTGGCGGCGCACGTGCAGTTCGCCGACCCGGTGTGCGCCGAGCTGGCGGCGACGCTGGCCGACGCCGCGGAGGGGCTGGGCTACAAGGTGCACCGCGGCGGCGTCTACCTGTGCATGGAGGGGCCGGCGTTTTCGACGCGGGCCGAGTCGCGGATCTACCGCCAGTGGGGGGTCGACGTGATCGGGATGACGAACATCCCGGAGGCCAAGCTCGCCCGCGAGGCGGAGCTGTGCTACGCGACGCTGGCGATCCCGACCGACTACGACTGCTGGCACGACGCGCACGCCGACGTCGACGTGTTCTCGGTGATCCGGGCGTTGCAGGAGAACGTGCGGCGGGCCCAGGCGATCGTCGCCCGGGCGGCGCCGGCGGTGAAGTGGCCGCGCCCCTGCGGCTGCGCCACGGCGCTCGACACCGCGTTGATCACCGACCCCACGGCGATCACCCCGGCGGTGCGGGAGCGGCTGGCGCCGATCCTCGGCCGGGTGCTGGCGGCGCGCGGGGCGTGAGCGTGATGACGATGCGCGGCCCGTGCGGGAGAGGGAGCACTCGCCCTTCGACTCGCTCCGCTCGCTCAGGGCTGCGTGGCTCCCCTACCGGTCGCAGGGGAGGGCGAAGGGGCGACCGAGGGACCGTTCGCGCGTGCGGGGGACGGAGGAGGGGCCGGTGAGCCTGCTGATCGTCGGGTCGATGGCGTTGGACGACCTGGAGCTGCCGTCGGGGTCCTACCGCAACGTGCTCGGCGGCTCGGCCACGCACTGCGCGTTCGCCGCGTCGTCGCTGGCCCGCTGCCGGATCGTGGCGGTGGTGGGCCGCGACTTCCCGGCGCGGGCGCTGGCCAAGCTGCGCGCGCGGGGGGTCGACCTGGCCGGCGTGGAGTGCGCCCCGGGGCCGACGTTCCACTGGTCCGGGCGGTACCTCGAGCACTGCCGCTCGCGCGTCACGCGCTTCACCCGGCTCGGCGTGTTCGCGCGCTTCGCGCCGGAGATCCCGGCGGCGTGGCGGACCGGCGGCACGGTCTTCCTGGGAAACATCTCGCCGGTGCTCCAGGCGCGGGTGCTGGACCAGATCCGGCGGCCGCGGTTCACGGCGATCGACACGATGAACTTCTGGATCGAGCGGGAGCGCGCGGCGCTGGAGGCGGTGGTCCGGCGGGTCGACGCGGTGTTCGTCAACGACGAGGAGATCCTCGAGTGGACCGGGGCGGGGAACGTCTTCACGGGGATCGACCGGCTGCACGCCAAGGGACCGTCGGTGGTGGTGGTCAAGCGGGGGGAGCACGGGGCGTGGCTGTCGCACCGGGGCGTGCTGGCGTTCGCGCCGGTGGTGCCGGTGCGCAAGCAGGTCGACCCGACGGGGGCGGGCGACGCCTTCGCGGGGGGGTTCCTGGGGTGGGTCGAGCGGACGCGGCGGACGGACCGGGCGACCTTGCGGGTGGCGCTGTCGGTGGCGGCGGCGGTGGCGAGCTTCGCGGTGGAGGGGATCGGGGCCGATGCCCTGGCCCGGGTCACCCCGGCCCGCATCGCCGAGCGGCGCCGGTTGCTGCGGGCGTTGGCGGCGGACCGGTGAACCGCCGGCGTTCGCTCTGCACCATCCGCCGCTTCGGCCAGTGACCGCGTTGGTGTGGACCGCGCGAGTGTGAGTCCCACAGCCCGTGTGTGACCACAGGGCGAGTTCGGCAAGCGGACTTCGTGCCAGGAATTCTCGCCAAGAGGCGAGAGAAACGCGACGACATTCGGCTCCAGCTCGCTACTACTTACGTGAGAAGGCGAGGCTGTGGCCGTATGGCCTGAGGCTGCTTCCTGGTGACCACCGCGGCCGGCGCCACGAAGAACCCACCTCGCTTGACCCGGTCGATACCCGGAGCTAGGCTCACCGTATGCGATCAGATCCTCTGACGACCGGGAAACCCGAACCGAGGGCGCCCTCGCGTCGCGGTGCGCACGGGCATCGGTCGGTGGAGGGCAGCATAGTGCAGATACGGCGGTCACTGTGGATGCTCGGGGTGCTCGCGGCAGCGCCGTGGTTCGGCGGGTGCGAGCACGGGGTTGAGCTTCTGGGCGACCTGGACGCGACCGAGTCCGACCTGCCGACCCCTGCCGATGCGGACGTCGGCCCGCCGGACGGGGACGCAACGGAGTTCGGGGATGGGGTTGACGGCGACGATGACCGCCCTGCCGACGGCGTTTGCGAGCTGCCAGGGATCCCCGTGCCGATGCTGCCGGCGAACGGCGAGACGACCGGGGCCGTTGCGACCCCTTCCGGCGAGCGGAACCCGCTTCGGCCGGTCTTTCATTGGCTGGTGTCGCCCGGCGGGTGCGACGAACCGGACTTCGACATTCGCATCGACGATTCGTGTGTTGCCGGCTCCATGGCGAGCTGCACGTTCCCGAGCCCCGAGGCGTACGGCGAGCGCGTGCACGGGTCGTCGTGGCAGCCGGAGGCGGACCTGCCGATCGACCATTCGCCGCCCGTCGGGCGCCGTTACGCCTGGCAGGTGCGCGCCTGCTGCGGCGCCGAGTGCTGTTCCGAGTGGAGTCCGCCGCACTGGCTGGACGTGGGTAGAGCGCGGAACGACGTGAACGGAGACGGCTACTCCGACGTGCTCGTTGGTGCGCCCGGGACGGACGACACGTTCTCCGGCTGGGGGCGGGCGGAACTGTTCCTCGGCGGGCCCGCGATGGATGAGGTAGCCGACTTCGCCGTCGAGGGGACCCGGGCGAACGACCACGTGGGCATCGCTGTGGCCTTCGTCGGCGACTTCGACGCCGACGGCTTCGCGGACTTCGCCGTCGGCGCGTCGGGCGCGTCTTCTGTGCCGTACGTCGTCGTTCATTTCGGGTCCCCCGCGGGAGTGTCGGACGGCACGCTGCGCCTCGAGCCGCCCTGGGACGGCAACCTCTTCGGCCAGTCGCTCGACGCCGCGGGCGACCTCGACGGCGATGGCTACGCGGACATGATCATCGGCGCACCGGGCTTGTCCGGCGGGCAGGGGAACGCGTTCCTGGCGCTCGGCGCGGACCTCGGGGGTCGCGGGCTCCGCGGCCTCGAGCAACCCGAAGAGCATGGATTCGACTCGATGTTGGGCTGGGCGGTGGCGGGCGTAGGGGACGTCAACGGCGACGGGTTGGACGACCTGGTCGTGACCGAGCCCGACCACGACGAGTGGATCGACCACGATGCGTGGTTCATCGGTGTTCGGATAGCGGCCTGAGGCGGCCGGGAAAGCTGGATCATTTCGAT
>CAZMRP010000390.1:0-5442 GCA_964568275.1 uncultured Myxococcales bacterium | reverse complement strand
CCGCGGCCGGGCAGCCCACGGGCCGCCCGGCCGGAGGTTCCTTTCCGCCCTACTCCACCTGCAGCTGCACCGGTCGCGCGATGTTGCGTACCGTCGGGTCGTAGTACAGGTAGGCCGTCGACGCGGGGGCCTCGCCGCGCATCGGGTTGCGCGCGATCAGGTCGTAACCGAAGACGACCGGCGGGCCGGGAACCAGCTGGTCGAAGTACAGGATGACCTGCCGCCCGGTGGGCTCGTAGCGGCGGAACGTGCCGGCGGCCACCAGCGCGTCGAAGTCCTCGGTGTCGATGTCGAACCCGGGCGGCACGCCGAGGTCGGCGATCACCATCATCAGGTCGCCGGCGGTGTGGTTGGTCAGCGTAACCGTCGCCGTCACCCGGTCGTCCACCGCGAGGTGCGTCCGGTCGTAGGCCACGTCGATCGACAGCGGTCCGGTCGTCTCGGGCGGCACGCCGTCCCACGGCGTCCAGTAGGTGCCGACCGTCTGGTACATCAGCGAGCCCGAGCCGGTCGCCACCAGCTCGACCAGGTTCGCCCCGCCCTCGACGATCCGCTCCTTGAGGTCGAGCTGCCGGAACAGGTCGTAGGCGGCCGGCGTCACGCGCAGCGACTGGACCAGCTCGCCGTTGTGCCGCACCTCGATCGTCGCGTCGGCGGCGTCGCCGGCGCTCGCCGCCGAGCGCAGCATGGCGCGCAGGGCGTAGACGGTGGCCTGGGTGGTCTCCCAGTTGCCGAACGAGTCCTTGTTGCGCACCAGGTAGGTCAGGCCCTGCTGGGCCAGCGGCAGGTAGGCCCGGGCCCGGAAGAAGACGTCGACCACCAGCGCGGTGGTCTCCAGGACGTGCGACGACCCGCGGGAGTAGGTCAGCCCGCCGCCGCCGCCCTCGTCGCCCCAGGAGGCCGCGCCGCCCTCGAGCTGCGCCTCGGCGGCGAGCGTCTCGAGCAGGCCGGTCGCGGCCGGGTCGGCCGGGTCGTGGGTCACCAGCGCCTGGGCCGCGATCGCCCGGCTGTACGGGTCGGCCGCCTCGGCCAGATGCCCGTGCAGCCAGTCGACCGCTCGGGCGACCGCGGGACCGTTGAAGTCCGCCTCGAGCAGCGACCAGAGGATGTACGCGGTCGTGCGGAACTTGTCGTTCTGGTAGTTGTTGATCGCCCCCTCCGCGATGCCGCTCGGGTCCGGCGTCCAGGCGCCGTCGGCGTCCTGCTGCGCCGCGAGCCAGTTGGCCGTGCGGGTCAGCACCGCCGGATCCACCGCGTGGACCTTCGCCATGTCGGTGAACTCCATCAGCCCGTAGGCCGTGAGGATCTTGTGCGCCGGCGGGTTGCCGAACCACTCGAACCCGCCGCCCGGCACCTCGTAGGTCAGCAGCCGCTGGTAGCCCAGCGAGATGTACTCCCGCGCCTTCAGCTCGATCTCGGGGGTCGAGGTGCGGGTGGTCTGCAGGTAGTCCAGCGCCATCACGTTGGGGTAGGTCGCCGACGAGGTCTGCTCGAAGCAGCCGCTCGGCATCTTGAGGATCGAATCGAGCCCCTCGATCGCCTGGGCGAACACGCCGGGATACAGCTTGACCAGCAGTTCGCCGGCCCCCGGGACGGCGTCCGCCGGCGGATGGAACTCGAACCGCACCCGCGTGCCCTCGGGGGTCGCCTCGAGCAGGTCGCTCTTCGCCTCGTCGGTCTGCTTGCCGCTCGGCAGCACCTCGATCCGGCGGCGCAGCCCGTCGCCGACCTCGCCCGCGCGGCCGACGGCCTCCAGGTCGTGCCAGCCGACCTGCTCGGCGCGGATGCGCAGGGGCACCGAGGCGACCTCGCGGGGGGCGAGGCCGAGGGTCTGGACCGCGGGCGACAGCAGCGTGAACCAGGCGCCGTCGGTCACCGCGAGCTCGACCTCCTGCGGCTCGTCGAGGTAGTTGTAGACCACCACCGGGACCGTGATCTCGTCGCCCAGGGTCAAGGTGGCGGGCAGCGAGAGATCGACGAAGAACTCCTGGAACACGGTGATCGAGCCGAGGCGCGAGCCGAGGCCGCCGGCCAGGCTGTTGGCCAGGCCGGTCATGCGCCAGGCGGTGATCGAGTCGGCGAGCGGGATCTCGACCGTCGCGCGCCCGGCCTCGTCGGTGACGACCGCCGGGTTGACGTACAGCGTCTCGGGGAACCACTGGCGGATGCGCACCTCGGGGCTTCCGCTCGCGCCGCCCGGGTCGGGCGGCGGCGCGCCGGCGTCGGCCCCCGCCGTCGGCTCGGCCCAACCGCCGTTCCGGTCGTCCTCCGCATCGAACCAGTCCCCGCCGCCCCAGGTCCAGGCCGCCACGTCGTCGTCCGTGCCCCACCGCTCGTCGGTGCCGGCCGACCGCAGGTTCAACTGGTACCACTCGTAGGTCGCCTCGTAGCGCTGGCCCCACGGGTCGTACCAGCCGTCCCGCATCCGCTCGATCCAGCGTTCCGCGGCCTCCTGCGACCCGTCGGCGCGGGCGAGCAGGTAGGCCTGCAGCGCGTCGCCGATGCGGCGCGCGTCGGCGACGACGGCGCTCTGGGCGTGGCCCAGCACCGTCGCCAGCAGGTTGCGCTCGCTGGCGTACTCGACGCCGTAGATCGACCGGCCGGCGGCCGCGGCGAACAGCACGCGGGCCGCGTCCTCGCGCTCGGCGGGCGTGGTCTCCTCGCCGACGCCCAGCACCGTCGCGGCGTCGTAGCCGTGGATCTCGTAGCGCGGCTGCGCGATGTCCTGCTCCAGCTCGAAGTAGATCCGCTCCAGCCCCGGCTGGCTCTCCGACAGCGCGAACACCGCCTCGTCGACCACCTGCAGTCCCACGGCGGCCCGCACGGGCGCGCCGTCCGCGGCGTTGCGCACGTTCAGCTCCAGCCGCGCCGTCTCGGCCGGCCGGTAGCTGTCGCGGTCCAGGCGCAGCTCGAGGTCCAGATCGTCGGCCCCGTCGACGAACACCACCCGCTGGTCGCGGATGATCTCGCCCCGCGCGCCGAGGAAGTACACCGACAAGGTGACCGAGCCGGCGAGGCCGGGGTCGATGTCGAGGAACTCGGTGGTCCAGCCGTCGCCGACCTCCACGATCTTCGAGAGCACCGTCTGGCCCTCGCGCACGGCGTCGAGGTACACGCGGTCCCGGGCACGCGGCGTGAAGATCGACAGCACCGCGGTCTCGCCCACGGCGTACAGCGACTTGTCGGTGCGCAACAGCACGGTCTCGGCGGTCGAGGCGCCGGTGGCGAAGTTGAAGTACTGCGTGCTGGTCCCGCCGCGGCCGTCGTCCGCTTCGACCCGGATCCCGAGGTGCGCCCCGGCCCCCGGCGTGACCTCGAACGAGGCGAAACCGCGATCGTCCGTCTGCACGGGCACGGCCGGTTCGGCATCCACGGTCACCCGGCAGAGCGTCGACACCGGCGTGCCGGTCGGGTCGGCGGTCAACAGGTAGATCACGTTCGCCACCCCCGGCGCCAGCTCGGGCCGCTCGGGGATCAGCACCGGCTGCACGGCCCCCTGCGCCACCGTCAGCGGGCGCTCCACCGTGAAGACCTGGCCCGCCGTGTCGGTGACCTCGAGGTCGAGCTTGACGAACGAGCCGCCCTGGTCCAGCGGCAGCCCGACGAAGTAGGTCGGCAGGTCGACCGTGAAGTTCCAGTGTCCCGCGTCGTCGGTCGTGCCGTGCAACTCGGCGAACTGCACCCAGTCCACGTCGTACTGGCTGGCCCGCACCGTCACCGCGCCGCCGGCCACCGGCTGGCCGAAGAAGTAGCGCGCGTCGACCTGCCCGACGACCCGCTCGCCCGGCAGGTAGAACGCCCGGTCGGCCGCGAAGTCGACGGCGAACTTCGGCAGCGCGTAGCGCTCCACGGTCACCGTCCGCTCCTGCACCGCCTCGCCGATCGTCGCCCGCAGCGTGTAGCGCCCCATGTTGACCATCCGCGCCAGCGTGAACTGCGCCGCGGCGATGCCGAACTCGTCGGTCCGCGTCTCGGACCGGAAGACCTTGTTCCCCTTGCCGTCCGACACCTCCAGCGTCACGTCCTCGCCGCCGCTCGGCAGGCCGTGCGGCAGCCGCGTCGCCAACGCCCGCAGGTGCATCGTCTGGCCCGGCTGGTACAGCGGCTTGTCGGTCGTCAGCAGGATGCGATGCGACCGCTGGACCGTCACCGAATGCCGGCTCTCGGTCGAGCCGGAGGCGTGGTGCAGCCGGAACAGCAGCGCCGCCCCCCCCGCCACCGGCGGCGTCAGGAACTCGACGTTCGCCAGGCCGAAGGAATCGGTGACGCCCGCCCAGACCTGCCGCCGCGTGACCTCGCCCTCGGCGTCCGTCGTCTCCAGGTACACCTCCCCCTCGGCCCCCTCGAGCGGCCGGCCGTCGACCGGGTCGAGCGCCGCGAGGCGGAAGTGCGCGGTGTCGTCGGCGAACAGGCGGTCCGGCCCGAGCACCCCGCTCGCGATCCGTCGCGCCACCCGGTACAACGACCGGGCGCCCGAGACCACCGCGTCCGCGGTCGACACCCGGTAGCGCACCACGTAGCGCGCCAGATCCCCCGCCGCCACCCCGTCCGGGAAGTCGGGCACCCGCAACACGAGCCGCGCCGACAACTGGCCTTCACCCAGCATGAACGAACGCGACAGGCTCCCCACTTCCTCGCCGTCGAGCGTCGTGAGGCGGACCTCCACCATCCCGCCCAGCGCCCCCGAACCGCTCGGGCGCGACACCGGCAACTCCACCTCGACCGCCGACCCCGTCACCGTGGCCGCAATCGAACCCTCGTCCACTGACAAGGCGGACGACGTACGGTCCGGCTCGCCCAACGTGAACGATGCCCCCTCGCCGACACAACCGACCCCCAACACGGTCGACGCCGACGTCGCCAGCATCCACCACCAGGTCCCGCGCATTCCGTTCCGCATCACAACCTCCCCTCCGGACGCAACGACACACACGCCCGGGCGCGCCGTCATTCGCAAGCCTCGTGCCGCGCGAAGTCGGTGCGACGAACGGAATCATCCGGACGTGCAACAGTCCGACAACAAACAATATTACAGACTGCCTGGAGATCGCGCCGCGCCGCGGACCGCTTGCCGGGACGGCGTTTTCCGACCCGGGCCGACACCCGATGGCACAGGATGTGCCGGGGACCGGAGGCCGGGATCGACTAGCGGGTGTCGCCGAGGAACCGATCGAGGACCTCGAGCAGCGGTTCGACCTCGAGGGTCGGATCGCCGGGCTGGACCAGGGTGAACTCCGAACCGGTCCAGACGTCGACAGGGGCCGGGCGGCAGACCGCGCTGCCGGCGTCGGGTCGGCACGGCTCGGGCCGGCTCCGCTCGAGCGCCAGGAGCAGGCGGTGCAGGTCGGCTTCGGCCTCGTCGCGCGCGAGGTTGTGGGCCGCGGCGACGGACGCCGCACGGCGCCGTTCGTCGGGAACGGTGGGCGTGCCGCGCGGCGGGTT
>CAZMRP010000389.1:0-5444 GCA_964568275.1 uncultured Myxococcales bacterium | reverse complement strand
TCGACGACGAACTCCGGCCCGCGGTCGCGCGAGCCGCGGAACAGCTGCAGCGACCGGTCGCCGGGCGCCGACACCGCCAGGTCGGCGAAGCCGTCGGCGTCCACGTCCCGCGTCCACGCCACCGTGCGGCCGAAGCCGTCGCCCTCGCGCATCCCGCGCAGCTCGTAGTCGGCACGCTCGTCCGGGGAGGGTCCGCCGAGGAACACGTAGACCTTGCCCGGTGCGGCGCCGCTCGCGTCGGCCCGGGGCGCGCCGACCAGCAGGTCGCCGTAGCCGTCGCCGTCGAGGTCGTTCGGCAACCGGCCGACCTCGAGGTACCGCGGACGGTTCCACTCGGTGCAGCAGTTCCCCGGGCAGCAGCCGCGCAGCCGCCATGCATAGCGGGTGCCGACCGGAGCGGCGGCCGAAACCGGCAGGTCGCGCGGCGAGGTCCAGGTCGGCCCGGTCAGGTCGTAGACCTGGACCTCGGGACTGGTGAAGGCGCAGTCCGCGATGGCGTCGGGACGGCACGAGTCGTCCAGCTCGAGGTCGAAGATCGGGTTGTCGCAACCGCCGCCGATCGTCCCCCAACTCAGTCGGGGGCGCAGGCGCGCGAGGTACGCCGGACCGGCGGCCGTGGGCAACACGTGAGCCCCGTTCTCGGTGAAGGTGAACTCCGGGTCGCCGGGGAGCGGGCAGAAGCCGTCGGGGCGCTCGAACCGGCCGTCGAACGCGGGCTCGCCGTCCAGGTCGCCGTCCGGTTCGTGAGCGTCGTCGCGGCGGGCGTCGGCGTCGAGGACGTCGGCGTCCGGCGGGTCGATGCCGTCGGGCCACGGCGACCCGCCGCCGTCGTACGGCCCGAGCAGCCGGACGCCGTGTTCGCAGCCGAGCAGCGCCAGCAACGCGAGCAACCCGAGGGCGGCCCGGGCCGCGGCGCCTTCGCACCGGCCCCCGGAGCGCCGTGCCCGAGCATCATCCGACCGCCGCGGCATGGTTCGACCTCCGGCCGTCGAGAATAGCATGTCGCCGCGGCGAGCGCTCCGACCCGGATGCCGCGGTCGCCGCTCGGCCCGACGCCCCGCCCGCGCGCGGGCCCCGTCCGGCCCGTGCTATGCTCCGCCTCTGCGAAGGAGGGAGGCGAAGATGAAGCTGCGTGGCGTGGCGGCGGGCCTGTCGGTCCCGGTCCTGTGGCTCGGCTGCGGCGGAGCGAGCGAGGCCCCGGCCACGCCCGCGGTGGAAGCGGCCGCGGCGGAGCCGGCGGGCGACTCGGCTCCGGTCCGGGAGGCGGCGCAGGCGGCGCCGACTCCGGGCGTTCGTCCCTGCGACGCCTACGTCGCCGAGGCGATGCGCTGCGCGCGGGAGGAGTCCGCGGCGACCGACCAGCCGCTGCCCGACGACCCCGACGTGCTGGAGGGCTACCTGCGCCAGGGCTGCCGCATCTGGCTGCGCAACGGGGTGTCCGCCGGCGACCTCGCCGCGGCGCTCGGAACGTGCAAGTCGGTCGACTGCGCGGCAGGCGCGAGTGCCTGGAGCGACTGCGTCGTCGGCGCGCTGCCGTCGTCGCCGCCTCCGGGCGGCGGGAACGACCCGGGTTCGTGGGCCCGGATCGCGCCGCGGCCCATCGATCCCGCGGCGGAGCCGTGCGACGTGATGATCGCGTGGATGGTCGCCTGCGCCCGCGAGAGCATGGGGGACGCCGAGCTGCCGGTCGAGGTCGTCGAGGCCCTGCGCGACGGATTCCATCAGGCCTGCGATGCCTGGGATTCGATGCCGGAGACCAGGAACGCCCTGGCGGAAGCCCTGCGGACCTGCGCCGACGTCGGGTGCGGGTCGGGCGGCGCCGACCTGATCGTCTGCATCGCGACGGAGATCGCCGAGGCGGCCGGCGCGGCCGCCGGGATGTCCGCTCCGACGCCCGCGCCGGAGGTTGCGCCGGGATACGACCCCAACCGCTGAGCCGGGCCCGGTCGCCGCGAGGAGGGTGTCGCGCGCGACCCGTCGTCGCGCACCGCTCTTCCGCTCGGAGACCGCGCGGCCCACCGCCGGGCCGAGTTGCTCGCCGCCGTGCCCGTCGGCGCCGGATGCCGGTTCGGTTTGACTCCGTGCGCGGTCCGGGGCACCTTGACGTGCTGGAGGATCGCGCATGCACACGACCCTCGTCCCCGATTCCGTCTTGCGCCGCGCCGGCAGGTCCGGCGGCGCGCCCCGCCTGCTCCCCGCCCTGCTCTCGCTCGCCGCGGCGGCCGTCGTCGCGTCGTGCGGGGACGAGTCGTCGGGCCCCTCGGCCGACCGCTACCGCCGACTGTCGGCCGACGTGACGTTGTCGGGGGTCTCGATCTTCCAGGCGGTGGAGGTCGCGCTGCTCGCCGCGGGCGAGGAGCGGGCCGACCTCAACGCGGTGGTCGTGGCCGGCAAGGCCGCCACCGTCGCCGTGTACCTCGAGCCGTCTCCGGAGTACGACGGGCGGGAGGTGATGGTGGCGCTGGCGGTGGACCGCGGGCTCGGCCCGGCCTGGCGCCACCTGATCGTCGCCCCGGTCGGCCCGTCGTCGCTCGACAACCCGGACTCCGTGGTCGAGTTCGAGCTGTCGGCCGAGGAGGTCGCGGGCGAGCTGTCGCTGGCCGTGGCGATCGTCGATCCGCTCGCCCCCGTGGTGCCCGAGGGGACGCCGCACGCGGCCCGCTTCCCGGCGGACGGCACGCGGCGCCCGGTCCCGCTGGGCTACGCGTCCGACCCGGTCCGGCTCGTGTTGATCCCGGTCCGTTACGCCTGGGAGGGGGCGGAGTACGTCCCGGACACGAGCCCGGAGCAGCTCGAGCTGTACCGGCGGACCTTGACGGCGACGTACCCCGCCGTGGCCTGGGAGATCGTGCTCCACGAAGAGCTGTACTGGGACCGGGCGCCGGGCTGGTCGGGCTTCAACTTCACCGCCCTCAACACCTTCGTCTCCGACCTCAAGGCGTCCGAGGGGGACATCCCGCAGAGCTACTACTACTCGCTGGTGGCGCCGGACGTGTCCTTCGCGGCGTACTGCACGCCGATGTGCGTGGCGGGCGAGAGCTACCTGGTCACGGACTACCGGATGTCGGACCTCCGGGTGGGTGCCGGGGTGGGGTTCACGGGGCCGGAGTCGGCGTGGACGATGGTTCACGAGTTGGGCCACACCTTCGGGCGCGGTCATTCGGGCTGCAGCGTGCCGCGTGACGACCGGGAGTTCCCGTACGCCGGCGGGACGATCGGCGTGTGGGGCCGCGACGCGCGCGACGGGACCTACTACGCGCCCGGCACGGCGGACTTCATGGGGTACTGCTCGCCGGTCTGGGTCGCCGACTTCACCTGGAACAAGCTGTTCCGGCGGCTGGAGGAGGTGGCGACGCTCGGTGCGAAGGCTCGCGGCGAGCGCTGCCGGATCCTGCACGTCGACCTGGACGAGGGCTCCGGCCGCTGGGGCGCCGAGACGCTGCTCGGCCCGCCCGGGCCGGCGCCGCGGACCCCGGCGCGCTTCGCGGAGCCCGGTGCGGTCTCGGAGGCCGAGCTGCAGATCGTCTGGCAGAGCGACCTCCGCCACGCCGCCGTGCTCGTGCCGGCGGACCTGGTTCCGCGGCTGGTGGAGTTGCCCGGGCTGGTCCCCGTCCCCGCGCCGTAGCGCCCGCCGCCCGGCTGCGGCTTCAGAAGTGGTCGGGGTGGACGAACGGGCGACCGCCGGCGTCGATGGTGTTGGGCGTCTCGGCAGTGACCACCACGTCGTCGAGCCAGAAGTCGCCGGTGGAGCCGCCCTGGATCCAGGCGCCGCCGTTCCAGTAGTCGCCGATGCCCCAGGACTGCACCACGTAGCCGTCCGGCACCTCGCCGGCCCCGGCACACTCCCCCAGGAACTCGTCGTCGGACCAGACGCGGATCCAGGCCGAGCCGTCGGTCGCCACGTGCCAGGCCATCTGCAGGGCGAACCAGCGGTCGCGCGGGAAGGTGTAGGTCTCCTCCAGCAGCCGGCAGTAGGCGTCGCCGAGCCCGTCGTGGTTCACGTACAGTCCCGTCCCGTAGAACCCGGGGTCGCCGTAGTCGACCTCGTACGGGCTGCTCGGCTGCACGTACATCCGCGGGCTGCCGTGGCCGGGCCGGGCCATCACGAGGAACTTGTTCCAGCCGAACCCATCACCGGACGTGTCGCCGTAGGACAGGGAAAGCGTGGCCGGCAGGAACAGCCGGACCCGGTACCAGACCGTCTCGCCCGGACCCACCGCGACCGGGAGGTCGCGATAGCCGCCGTACCCGTTCGCGCCGTGCCGGAACGAGACGCGAATCGACGTGTCACCGGACGCGGAGTGCGCCGTGTCGTAGGCCATCGGGCCGCCGGTCGTGGCCGGCCAACCGGCGTCCTGCTCGTCGGCGCCCTCCTCGAAGTCCTCGACGACCAGCGGCGCGTAGACGGGCGGCGGGACCGCCCCGTCCTCGTGCCCATCGACCTCGGTCCCCACCTCGACCTCGGTCGAGGAATCGGCGTCGGCCTCGTCCGTCACGTCGGCCTCGGGCGCCGCGTCGACCGGGACGTCGACGACCCCACCGTCGTCGGAAGCCGTCGCATCGTCGCCGCAGCTCACACTCAGCCCGGCGGCTCCGACCAGCGCGATCACTCCCAAGCTTCGTCTCGCCGCTCGCATCGTCCCGTCGCTCCCGCCGACGCCGGTCCCGGCGCCGAGCCGTCCGCCTCGAGGCCGCAACCCGCGGCCGCTCCGCCGAGGATACCGGTCGGCCGGCCGGTCCGTCCAGGACGTGCCGGCGGACGAGGCGTGGGACATCGTGACCAACCCCGACGCGGAGACGAACCTCGTCCGCGGCCCCGATGTTCGCAACGGCTCCCCGCTCTGCTATCAAGGAGTCCCGGGAACATCCGCCGCTGCGGCGCCTCTGAGCCGGAGTTCGGCGGCTTGGGTGATCCGCCCATCGAGCGGGCGCCGGTCGAGTGAGGTGTACCATGCGGAAACTCTTGGGTTTATGGACCATGGCCGCGCTGCTGGGCGGCTGCCCCGCCGGGTCCACGACGACCCCGCCGCCCCGTGAGTCGCCGTACTTCCACGACTGGCTGACCGAGGCGGTCTTCGCCGCGCCCCCGGTCCGCTCCGCGGCGACGGTCGGGGGCGAGCCGACGCCCGAGGAGGGCCTTCGCGCCGCCGAGCCCCCGTCCGACCCCGGCGCGATCGACGTCCTGATCGGGACCGTCGGCGACGGGCGTGAGCTTTTCCTTCTCTTGCGCGGCGCGCACATAGCGATCGATGTTGGCCGTCGGCCAGCGAGAATCGTTGACCTCAGGGGGCGTGCCTTGCTTCGGTGCGCGAAACGCCCAATACCGCCGCGCTGCGGCCATGTCGATCTTGTCGCGCGGTTTGGCCGCTTTACCGACGCGCGTGTCGGGGGCCCCCATGTTGATACATTCGACGATGTCCTGTGTTACATCCTCGGGCATTTGC
>CAZMRP010000388.1:0-5468 GCA_964568275.1 uncultured Myxococcales bacterium | reverse complement strand
CGGCGGCGCAGAGGGCGCGGTACAGCGCCTCGGCCGAGCCCTGCGCGGAGGAGACGCCGGCGAAGCGGCCGCGCAGCCGGGCCATCATCCGCACCAACGGCAGGATCCACTGCCCCTCGCGCGGCGCGGCGTCCTGGGCCTGCGCGTGGGCGGCGGCCGGGGCCGGCCGCCCGTCGCCGTGCGGCGAGAAGGTCCCCGATGCCTCTCGGTCGTCGACATCCGGCACGCCGAACAGGACGCCGGGCTCGAGCCACGCCAACGTGTCGGCCAGGACGGCGTCGAAGGGCCCGGCCACCGAGGCTCGCGCGGCGGCCGTCTCGGCCGCGAACTCCGCGCCGGCGGCCTCCGCCGGGGTCGGAGTCGAGCGGCGAGCCAGCACGGCGCGGAGCTCGGCGACGAAGCCGCTGCGCTGCGCCTCGAGCAGCGCGAAGCCGTCCAGGAACTCCGTCCGTTCCTTGTCCAGCCGCTCGACCATCTTCTCCTCGAGGTCGCCGATCAGGTTGGCCGGCAGCGGACACTCGCGTCGCGGGCACGCCGCCCTGAGCAGCGAACCGGGCGTGGTCTCCAGGACGCCGCTCGGCAGATCCTCCGTCTCGGCCGGCGAAGGGCTCGGGGGGGCGACGGCGCTGCGGCACGCGAACTGGGCGGCGACGAGGGCGGCGAACGGAAGCGGACGGAGGGTCAGCAGCGCGGATCCCCGGGGCACATGAAGCACTCCTCGAGCGGCGTGCCCTGGTTGATGCACTTGCGGGTCTTGGTGACCGGGGCGCTGGTTCCGGAGGTTCCGGGGCGTCCCGGCCGGCCGCCCTTCTTGATCGCGGAGCCGGCGTCGATCAACGACTGCTTCTCCTCCTGGGCCTTGGCGAGCTGCGCCTGCAACGCGGCCATCTGCTCGGCGTTGCCCTGGGCCTGGGTGATCTGCTCCATCAGGGCCGTGATCTTCTGGTCCGCATCGGCCTGGGCGCGGCGATTGGCCTCGAGCTCCAGCTCGAGCCGGCGGAGCTTCTCGCGCTCGGCGGCCAGCTGCTTCTCGCGCTCCTGCCGCTCGCGCTCGGCCTTCTGGGCCGTCGCCGCCTTCTCCGCCTCGGCGTCCTGGTAGTTCATGTAGAGGATCGTGCCGGTGACGCCCGCGCCGATCACGATCGCACCGATCACCGCCCAGAGCCAGACGGGGATCTTCTTCTTCTGGGCGTCGAGGACCGCGAGGTCCTTCTCGTGGCGCAGGCGCATCTCCTCTTCCACGAGGCGGGCCTTGTGGTTGGTCTCCTGCTGGACGCGCATCTCCTCGAGCTGCCGCATGTGCAGCTTGCGCGACTCTTCCTCGCGGATGCGCCGCTCCTCGTCCTCGAGCCGCTGCTGCTCCTCGCGGATGCGCCGCGCCTCGTCCTCGCGGGCCTTCCGCTCGGCCTCCTCCTTCGCGCGCCGCGCCTCTTCGTCGCGCTTGCGCCGCGCCTCGTCCTCGGCCTTGACGCGATCGGCCTCGATGTTGAGGATGTCGTCCAGTGCTGACCTGACGTTGTCGTCCTTGTCCTGCGGCATTTCCTCTCGTCCCTCTCGTCCGTCCCCTGGAGAACGCCTCGCAGCCCTCGCGATACGGAAACGCCCGGCACGATCCGCGGCGTCCACCAGGATTGGAGTCGCCGAGGGTCTCCGGCGTTGGGGAGAATATCAGCGGGTCTCGCCGAGTGTCAATCGCGCGGTGGCGGGTCGGCGGCTGGACGGCACGCCGGACGACGTGCTACACCCAGGCCCGATGCGCGCGGAACTGCTGCTCGCCGCCGCGACGACGGTCGTCTTCGCCGCGCCCGCCCGCGCCCGACCGCGCCCGGACGAACCGCCCGAGCCCGCGACCACCGCCGACGAGGCCGACGACGCGCTGGGCGTGGCGGTGGTCGTGTCGGCCGACGCGGCCGTCGACCCGGCGTTGCGCGAGGAGATCCGCGAGGAGCTGTGCGCGAGGCTCCCCGCCAGCGGCTTCGCCTGCGCTCCGCCGGCGGACGTCGCGACGGCCCTGGGCGCCGCCGGACGCCCCGGACCGGACGCGCTCGCGCGCCTCGCCGAACAGCTCGCCCTGCCCTATGCCGTCGCCGTCGTGCTCTATCCGGGCGCCGTCGAGGACCAGGTCGACGCCGACGTCTTCCTCCAGGTCCGCGGCCGCGCGACCGGCATCTACCGCGGCGCGACCGACGGCGCCGACGCGATCGCCGACACCGCGGCCGACACCGCCGAGCGGCTGCTCCGCGACGCCGCCGCCCACGGTTTCGGCAGCGACGCCCCGACCCCCGATCCCGACGGCCCCGACAGCGGTCCCCGCGCCCCGCCCGCCGACAACGGCGCGATCGACCTCACGATCAGCGAAACCCTCCAGGGCATCGCCGTCGCCTACCTCGCCTGCACGTCGTTCGAGATCCAGGACTGGCGGATCATCGGCCCGACCCTGCTGATGGGCGCCGGCTCCGGCCTCGCCGCCGCCCTGCTCGCCGACTACTACCTGCCGATCGGCATGGCCCAGGCGACCCTCGTCGCCGGCGGCGGCTGGTGGGGCATCCTCGAAGGCGGCCTCCTCGCCCGCGCCCTCGGCGCCGAAACCATGGCCGACCTCGCCCCCTGGAGCCTCCTCGGCTGGGGCCTCGGCCTCGGCACCGGCATCACCCTCGCCGCCACCGTCGAACTCACCACCGGCGACGTCGCCCTCACCAACTCCGCCGCCGCCTGGGGCACCTTCGCCGGCGCCGTCATCGCCGGCACCATCCTCGGTCGCGACATCTTCACCACCTCCACCGACTACGACTTCGCCCTCCCCTTCGCCGGCCTCAACGCCGGCCTCGTCTCCGGGATCGTCGCCTCCCTGTTCGTCGATGTCTCCCGCAGCCGCATGGCGCTCATCGACCTCTCCGGTCTGCTCGGCGTGCTCCTCGGCGCATCCCTCGGCACGCCCCTGATCTTCGAATCCCCCGACGACGACGACAAACGATGGTACAGCGCCATCATGCTCGCCTCCGCCGGCGTCGGCCTCACCGTCGGCGCCCTCCTCACCGCCGACATGGACGACCACGACAACGCCGCCGCCGCCGCCGCCGCGATGGTCGAGGTCCAACCGTCCGGAGACGTCTCCCTCCACATCCCGATCCCCAGACCCTGGTTCGACCCCCGCCCGACCCCCTCTTCCCCCGCCGGACGACTCGGCCTCTGGCTCGCTCTCGCCGAAGGGTCCTGGTAGACACCGACCACCCACCCGCACCCCTTCGGACACCCAAGCCCAGGACGCCGTCACGTAATTTGACCACGGTCCCACCTCGGGTTACTTATACCTACAGGTAGGTGCCCGTGGCGTTGTTCACCTCCCAAGACATCCGGAACCTGGTTGAGCAGGCTGTCGAAACGCTGCGGGGACGCGGGGAGATCTCGAGCCCGACGGCGCCGCAGATCAGCCGGACGAAGTCCGAAGATCATGGTGATTTCACGACGAACTTCGCGATGGTCGCCGCGAAGGCCGAGCGGAGGAAGCCGCGCGAGCTCGCCGAGGCGCTGGCGTCGGAACTCGGCCGACACCCCGACATTGCAGAAGCGCAAGTGGCCGGCCCCGGCTTCGTGAATCTCCGCCTGCGCCCCGAGACCTGGGTCCGGGCGCTCGAGCGCCCGATCGAGGAGGGGGAGCGCTTCGGCACGCACGCGCCGCTCGACGAGGCGCCGATCGACGTCGAGTTCGTCTCGGCGAATCCCACCGGGCCGCTGCACGTCGGGCACGGCAGAGGCGCGGTGGTGGGCGACGCGCTGGTGCGGCTGCTGCGCGCGGCCGGCCACCGGGTGACGGCCGAGTACTACTGGAACGACCGGGGTCGCCAGGTCCGGGAGCTCGGACGGTCCGTGGCCGTGCGGGTTCGCGAGCTGGTCGACCCCTCAACGCCGCTGCCCGCCGACGAGAACTGGTATCGCGGGGACTACGTGCGGGATCTGGCGCGCGAAGCCCCCTCGAGCCCGCAGTTCGAGCAGCTCGCGGCGGCCGGCGCCGACGCGACGGCGCGGCTGCGCGCGCTGGCCGCCCTGCCCGAGGGCGACGAGCGGTTCGTGGCGCACGGGCGCGAGCGGATGCAGGCGGCGATCCTGGCGACGCTGGCGAAGCTGCGCGTGCGCTTCGAGCACCAGGAGTCCGAGCGGCGGGTGGCGGCCTCGATCGACGAGTTCTACGCCGACCTGGAGCGGCGCGGCCTGGCCCGCGTGCACGAGGGCGCGCTGTTCCTGGCGACCGAGGGGCGCGAGGGCGAGGACCAGGACCGGGTGGTACGCAAGTCGAACGGCGAGTGGACCTACTTCGCCACCGACCTGCTGTACCACGCCGACAAGCTGCGCCGCGGCTTCGGGCGGATGATCAACATCTGGGGCGCCGACCACCACGGCTACATCCCGCGCATGCGCGCCGGCCTCGGCGTGCTGGGCCACCCGCCCCGGGCGCTCGAGGTGCTGCTGGTCCAGATGGTCAACCTGCTCTCCGACGGCCAGCCGGTGCGGATGTCGAAACGCTCGGGCGACTTCGTGACGCTCGACGAGCTGATCGACGAGGTCGGGATCGACGCCACGCGGTACATCTTCCTGACCCGCCGCCACGACAGCCAGCTCGACTTCGACATCGCCCTGGCCAAGCGCAAGACGCTGGACAACCCGGTGTTCTACGCCCAGTACGGCCACGCCCGGCTCTCGGCGATCCTGCGCCGCGCCGAGGAGCTGCTCGACAAGGTGCCCGAGGGCGCGCGCGACCGGCTCGCCGCCGGCCTCGGCCGTCCGGGCGCGACGCCGATCGCCGAGGCGGCGCTGGCGCTCCCCGAGGAGCATCGGCTGGCCCGCCGCGTGCTCTCCCTGCCCGACGTGGTGCTCGAGGCCGCGGAGGCGCGCGAGCCGCACCGCATCGTGTACTTCGTGCAGGAACTGTCCCAGGCCTTCCAGAGCTACTACACCGCCCGCTGGAAGCAGCACGACGACCCCGTACTGCCGCCGACCCGGCTGACGCCCGAAGCGCTGGCCGGTTGGGACTGGGAGCGCACCGCGGCCCGACTGCGCTGGATCCGCTCGATCCGCGCCGCCGTCCGCGCGGCGCTCGGAATCGCCGGCGTGGATGCGCCCGACCGGATGGATTGGTCGGAGGATGGGGACCGGGAGGAAGGGAGCGAGGTCTGACCCCCCGGTCCGGAGGAGGAACAGCGATGGTGAGGGATCTCGACAAGCTTCGGACCAGGTCGGAGTTCCGGCTGCGCACGGGCCATCTCGCGCTGATCGTGCTGGCGACCGCGGTGGCCGTGGGGCTGCTGTTCGTGGTCGGCAACGCGATGGCCGGCACCGACGACGGCGACGCGGCCGCCACGACCGCCGGCGACCCGTTCGCCGGCCTGCAGCAGTCGGCGCCCGAGAAGACAACCGTGCCGGAACCCGCACGCAAGCCGCCCGCGCTGGCCGCCGTGCCCGCGCCCGAGACG
>CAZMRP010000387.1:0-5489 GCA_964568275.1 uncultured Myxococcales bacterium | reverse complement strand
AGCCGCCGCCGGTGGAGCCGCCGCCGGTGGAGCCGCCGCCGGTGGAGCCGCCGCCGGTGGAGCCGCCGCCCGTCGCGGAGCCGGAGGAACTGCCGGCATACCACGACGAGGGCCCGTTCCACGTCCGCGTCTTCCCGGGGTTCAACGCGCTGCTCAACGAGCCGGCGCGGTCCGGCGGCGGCCGCGTGGGCGGCCGGGTCGGGCTGGGGTTCGCCTACGCCCCGCTGCCGGAGCTGGACGTCGGGCTCGAGCTGGACGTCTACTACGGGCTGGGAACGGCCATCGATGTCGGCGCGGCCGCCGTCTACCGCTTCCCGATCTCGCACAGCTGGCAGCTCGCCCCGCACCTGGCGCTCGGGTACTACCAGCTGCTGACCGGCGCGGAAGACGCGGCGTTCTTCCTGCGGGCGAGCGGCGACATCATCTGGACGATCGTCAGCGGCTACTCGCTGTACTTCTCCCCGATCGGATTCACGGTGGTGGCGGGGGGGGATGTCGCGGCCGGATTGTACGAGCTGGGGCTGGGGTTCCTGGGCGCGTTCTAGCGGGGCGCCCGGGCGGCCCGTCCCGCCGTCCTACCAGAAGAAGATGAACGTGATGGCGACGAAGATCGGGACCAGGATCGCCGTCGAGTAGAGCATGTAGCCGAAGAAGCTCGGCATCGGCACGCCCTGCTGCTCCGCGATCGTCTTGACCATGAAGTTCGGCCCGTTGCCGATGTAGGTGTTGGCGCCCATGCACACGGCGCCGCACGAGATCGCCTTGAGGAACATCGCCCCGGGGCCGACCTGCGCCGCTTCCCGGACCACGTTCCCGGCGCCGTCGCAGAGCGGCGCCAGGTTGCCGGTCGAGCCGAGCAGCAGGGTCAGGTTGTTGGCGTCGGTGTGGGTGACGCCGGTGGCGAGGCACGTGCGGACCACCTCGCTTCCCGCGACGTAGCCGTCGTGCAGACCGCTGGCGGCGGAGGAGAAGGTCAGGTAGGTCGGGGCGTTGTCGAGGAACGACGACAGGACGCCGGTGGCCCAGAAGAACTGCCACGGTTCGTCGAGGCCCAGCTTGCCGGTGCGGCCCAGTTCGTCGAGGATCCACAGCGCCGGGATCATCGTGATGAAGATGCCGATGAACAGCACCGCCACCTCGATGATCGGCGTGTAGTTGAAGGCGTTGGCCTCGCGGATCTTCTTCGTCGTGGTCCAGAGCGAGGCGCCGGCGACCAGCAGCATCGCGAGCGCCTGGCCGACCTTGAGCAGCGTCTCGGTCAGGATCGGCGAGTCGGCCTCCATCTCGTGGATGAAGTGGCTCTTGGCCAGCATGCCGGAGCCGAAGATCGCCACGATGACCAGCAGCAGCCACAGGAAGTTCAGGCCGCCCTCGAGGCCCAGCGGCTCCTTGCCTCCCTCCGGCGGCTTGCGCCCCGCCTTGAGCTCGCTCTTGTACTTGAACGTGTCGAAGACGAAGAACACGGCGAGCGTGATCGCGATGGCGATCAGCCACTCCGGCCACAGGGCGAGGGTCCACTGGAACGGGACCCCCTTGAGGAAGCCGAGGTACAACGGCGGGTCTCCGAGCGGCGTGAGCAGGCCGCCGATGTTGGCCACCAGGAAGGTGAAGAACACCACCACGTGCGCCTTGCTCTTGCGCCACTCGTTGGCCCGCAGCACCGGACGGATCAGCAGCATCGCCGCCCCCGTCGTGCCCATGAAGCTCGCCAACACCGCGCCGATCAGCAGCAGCAGGGCGTTCACGGCGGGCGTGCCCGCCAGCGACCCGCGCAGGTAGATCCCGCCGGAAATCACGAACAGCGAGCCCAACAGGGCGATGAACGCCACGTAGTCGAGCAGCGTCACGATCAGCCGGTGGCCCGCTCCCGCGGGCGCGCCCGCCAGCAGGTAGACCAGCATCACGCCGCCCAGCACGATGCTGACGTAGCCCTTGTGCAGGTTGCTCTCCCACCAGTGCGGCTTCCAGAGCGGCACGATCGCGATCGACAGCAGCATCAGCGCGAACGGTGCGATGGTCCAGTAGGGCGGCATCCTCACCTCCCGGGTTCACCCCCGGACGACCCTGGCTCGTGTTCCGGACGAGCCCCCTCGGACTCGTCGAGGATCGAAGTCTGCCACCTTGTTCGGGCGCAGGTCAACGCGCGCCGACGGGGCGTTGGGATCGGCGGGCGCCGCCGGTTCGCCGCTCGACGTCGGAGGGAGGCGTGTGATGTTCGACGGTTGCGGGGGTGATTCGTCGGCCCGCCGGTTGCATTGGCCGTCCGGTGCCGCCGGATCGGGACGCCGGTTCCGCCCGGTCGGCCAGGAGGTGCCGGATGAGTCGTGCGGTCGTCGTGCTCTACGTCAACGTGGCCCGGGACGGCAACACGCCGGCCTGGCTCCGCGTGGGGCGCGGCCGGCTCCAGCCGGACGGCACGATCCGCGCGACCCTCGATCACCTCCCCGCCGACGGTCGGATCCGGGTCCAGCTCGAACGGCCAGGTGGAGCCGACGAGGCGCATGGGTGCGTCTCGCCATCCCCGCAAGGGTCCTCGGCTCCCCGGGTTGCGGTGCGTCGTCCTCCTCCGCCTCCGGCGGCGCGGCGGAGGCGAGCACCGCAGGAGGTGACGCCATGGTGAAGAAGTCGTCGTTCGTTCTGTCGTTCGCGCTCGTCGCGCTCGGCGCGACCGAGGTGCTGGCCGCCGACGCCGGGCGGGTGGGTCCCGTCCCGGCCGGGCCGGTGCTCGAGGCGGCGCAGGCGGCGACCGGGGAAGCGACCCCGGCCCCCAGCGGCGTGGTGAACGTCAACACCGCCACCGCACAGCAGCTGCAACTGCTGCCCGGGGTCGGCCCGTCCCGGGCCCAGGCGATCATCGCGCAGCGCGAGCGGCACCCGTACCGCAGGCCGGAGGACCTGCTGGCGATCCGCGGCATCGGCCGCGCGACGCTCAACCGGATGCTGCCCTACCTGGCGGTGGAGGGCGAGACGACGCTGACGCGGCCGGTGCCCCCGGCGCCGCGCCGCCCGCGCTCGACGCCCCGGCCCTGAGGTCGTCCCGGCCTGCCGCGTCAGAGCACGCGGTCCTGCAGCCACCGGCACTGCGTCGCCTTGATGTAGCGGTCGGCCACGTCCAGCGGCGTGAACATCAACGTCGAGGACAGCCCCTTGTCGTGCAGCAGGAAGGCGGCCGTGACCGCGACCGCCTCCCCGCGCCAGACCAGTCGCACCACCGGGTGGCTTCCCGAACCGACACAGGTGTAGACGTCCGCCCGCTCGCCGTACTTCTCCCGCAGCGCCTGGACGTGCGGACCGTAGGCCCGCGTGATCCACTCCTGCCACGCGGCCAGCGCGCGCGGCTCGGCCGGCGCCTCCGTCGGCACCGGGCCCTGGAGCAGGCTCATGAACTGGATGCTCCGCAGCTGCTTGGTGTCCGGCGCGCCGAGCGGGTGGAAGCCGAGCCGCAGCACCAGACCGCGCGGTCCCTGCAACTCGAACCACTGCAGCCGCTCGGGGTCCGCCGGCGACGCATACGGCCGCGCGTCCGGATAGTCCTCCAGCACCAGCGCCAACGGCTCGCCGAGGTACAGATTGTCGTACGGCTCGGGGAGCCAGCGGGCCGACTCCTCGCGGAACCGGGTGGCGACGTCGACCGGGGCCGCCGGGAGGCCGGCTTCCCCCGGCGGGTCGGTCGTCGAGGAGTCCGAAGCCGTCGGCGCCCGGGGTCCGCCCGTGGCGCCGTCCCCGTGCGAGCGGGAAGGCGCGCAGGCCGGCAGGACGCCGAGCAGCGCGAGCAGCAGCGACGGGGTCGCGTTGACAGTCCGGAGCATGGCCGGTAGGTTACCACGACCGTCGCCGCGCGGCCCACTCCGGCGGACGACCGATCGTCGGCGCGGGACGTGGCCCCGCGCGGGTGCGACTTGGCGGATCGACCTGCCGTAGACCCGTGGACCCCCTGGCTCGCCGCGGCTGCCGGCGCCGCCGTCGTCGCCGCCCTCGGCCTGATCTGGCTCTACGCCCCCGTCGAAGCGGTGACGGGACTGTCCCAGAAGATCTTCTACTTCCACGTCCCGTCCGCCTGGGCGATGTACGCCGCCACCGGCCTGTGCGCCGTCGCCAGCACCGTCTACCTCGTGACCAACGCCGAACGAGCCGACGCCCTCGCCGCGGCCGCCGGCTCGGTCGCCTTGCTGTTCTGCGTCGTCGTCCTCGTCACCGGCCCGATCTGGGCGCGCGCCGCCTGGAGCGTCTGGTGGAGCTGGGAGCCGCGCCTCACCACGGTGCTCGTGCTCGGCCTGATCCTCGCGGCCTACGCCGTGCTGCGGAAGGCCGCCGAGCGCACGCCGCGGCTCGCCCGCTTCGCCGCCGCCCTGGCGGTGCTCGCCGCCATCGACCTGCCGCTGATCCACCTGGCCGTGCGCAAGTGGCGGGGCAACCACCCGACCGTGCTCGGACGGGGCGGCGGCGGCATCACCCCGGAAATGGCCGTGACGCTCGGCGTCGGCCTCGCCGCCTTCACCATCCTGGCGTTCGTCCTGTTGCGGTTGCGCTACCGGCTCGAGCTGGCCCGCCGCGAACTCGCTCGCCTGACCGTCGTCGGACTGGCGAGCAGTCCGCCGGCGACCCCTGGAAGGGAGTCATGTCCGCCGAAATCCTGACCGTCGCGGCCTACGTCGCGCTGTGGATCGTGCTGACCGGCTATGTCGTGCTGCTGGCCCGTCGCCAGTCGCGGCTCGAGGCGGAGCTCCGGACGCTCAGGACTGCGCAGGAGGGGTCCCGGAGTCCTTCGTCGCCTTCGCCGCCTCCCGCTCCCGCAGCCAGACCGTGAACGGCTTCTCGGCCTTCACGAACTCCTGGCGCTGCTTGCGGTTCAGCTTGCCCCACTTCTCCTTCAGCGTCCGACGCGCATCGCGCTTCTTCGCCTTGCGCTCCTGACGCGGAAGCTTCTTCGTATTGGCCATCACGCATCCTCCCGGGTGCATCGCCGTGCACCCGTCGTTCGCGGCCCACTAGCGCCAAACGCCCGGCATGTCAACCGACCCGGTGCACAGACCGGTCGGTCCGGATCGGCGGCCACCGGAGAAACCACAGGATCTTCAGTTGTTACGACCGACGGGGCGCCTTCCTGCGGCGGGTCGCGGACGGCGGGCCTGCTCGAGCCGCGCGAGCAGCGCCCGGTCGTCCTCCAGCAGCACCAGCGCGTCCTCGTACCAACTCGCCGCCTTCGCCCGATCGCCCCCGCGCAACGCGGCGTCGCCCGCCTGCTGCAGCTTCGTCACCTCCCGCACCAGTGCGACCACCGCCTCGTGCCGCACGGTCCGCAGCTCGGGAACGCTGCAGCCCACGGCCAGCACCCGCTCGGCCAGCGACAGGGCGGCCGAGACGTGGCCGTCGGCGAGCAGTCCGCGGATGCGAACGACGTCGTCTGCCGTCGCCGTCGGCGCGATTTCCTGCCGCAGGGCGTCCTGCCAGCCGCGGTCGGGCGCGATGTGCAGCAGGCGGCGCAGCTC
>CAZMRP010000386.1:0-5527 GCA_964568275.1 uncultured Myxococcales bacterium | reverse complement strand
TCTACACTATTTCCAAGGGGGGCAGCTGTCTCACGCATGTTGGCAGAGAGGGTTCTCCATCCAGCGAACGTAGCTCCGGCAGTCGGCGGCGTAGGGCGGCCCGATGATGATCCCGCCGTCGGTCCGGAACGCCTTGGGATGGGCGATCTTGCAGTCGGAACCGGACATGTAGTTCCAGGGCTTGGCGGCGTAGAAGTAGCCGAACCCCTCCACGATCGCGGTGTAGGTGTACTCCCGCGACTGGAGGCAATGGGCCTGGTACTGCGGCGGCGACACGTGGTCGCAGCGGCACGACACCTCGGAAACCGACGCGCCGTAGCTCAGGGCGGGTTGTCCCGTGCTCACGATCTGCACCTGGTGCCCGATCTCGTGGGTGAAGATGAACTTCTCGTCGCAGGCGGACGCATCCATCCAGACGCTGTTCGAGCTCGACATGTAGCAGCTCACCGGGTCCGTGTAGAAGGGACAGTTGATGTCGTACATCACCGTGTGGTTCCCGTCGGGGAAGCCGTTGTCGGGTCGATTCAGGAAGTACCCCAACTCGGTCATCAGTCGCGTGTAGTTGGTCACGGCCGGCGGATGCACCCACGCGGCCCCCGAAGGCGTGCCCGTAAGCGTGATCGCGGTCAGCAGCCCGTACCCCGTTCGGGTGTAGTTCTCGAAGCTGCCGTTGTGGGGCCGACCCGGGATCAGCGCGGCCTTCCAGACGTCGTAGTTGACGTCGGCCTTGCGAGCCGCCGTGCGCTGCATCAGATAGTAGGTCCCGGCCGGTAGCGACAGGTCCGGCGTGCATCCTGCGACGTCCAGGTAGCCGCTCGAGAGCAGCACGAACGAGCTGTTGTACACGCTGTAGCTGGCCCATGCCGCCGTGCTGTCTGCTTCCGAGGGCGAGGTCCAGTAGTCCTCGCCGTAGCCCACGTCGGTGAACGATGCCCGCCACGTTGTGCAGAGCCGGATCATGCTCGCCAGGGGCGCCGGTCCGCCGCCCTTGGCACTTCCACCGGGACTCGGGGCGACCGTGTCGTCCCCGGACGCGACCAGCACAGTCGTCGGCCCCTGCACGTACGACCCGGAGGCCGCGCGTCCATCCACGGCCGCCATCGGTCGTGCCGTCCCGACCGTCTGCACCCGCTCGACGCCGCCGTCCCAGTAGCGCCCCTCCGCGTTGACGATCCCGTCCTCCAACCGGCCGCCGGAGAAACGCTCGACCAGCGCCTGCTCCCCGTAGAGCACAAGGCGACGATAGGCATCGTCGAAGTGATAGTAGCGAGGCTCGCTGTGGTAGGTGCGGACCGCGCCGTCCGGGCGGGTCGCCACGAGCCGAACCAGCATCTCGCTGCTGGTCGACCACGTCTTGATCCCGACCCGCTCGGCCGGCACCCGGACCGTCCATTCCTCGCGGGCGGCCAGTACGCTCCGATCCACCGGGACCAGGACCGTCCGCCCATCCAGGCCGAGGCACACCAGGATGACCTCCACGTCGAGCCGCTCGTCCGCGTCGTTCGTCACCGCGATCGTCAGCGCGTCAAGGTCCCCGGTCGGGTCCGCGACGTCGGTGTCGGACCAGCGTGACGACACGAGCGGCGGGGGAGTCGGAGTGCCGTCCGTCGTTGTCGAGCTCGGCGCCGGAACCAGTCCTTCGGACACGGACTCCCCCTTCAAGCCGAGCGGCCCGGGCCCATCCGGCACGCCGGCGGGCTCGTCGGTGGCCGGACGAACGCTCGTCGGGACGGAGTGTGTCGCAGACCCGTCCTCCTCATCGACCGTGCAACTCACGCCCACCACAGAAGTCAGGCACACCCCCGCCCACCACGCAAGCGGAACACCGATCGGCAACCGTCGCATCGTCGCTCCTCCTCCCCAGGCACCCCGGTCACACCCGACACGGATGCGCGCCCGTCCTGGAACCGTGGAGCCACGTTGCCATCGCCGCGGTAGACTGCGAGTTCCATTTCGGCACCGACGAGTCTACTCACCTCCTTGTCTCCTGTCCCCGTTCACCAACTCCGCCAGCAGCCGTGCGCAGGCCGTCGGAAACTCAGCCGTCACCTCGACCCCTTCGGGAGGCGTCTCGGCGGCGAAACGTCCGGCTTCGGACGGCAGCAGCGCCCCGCGACAGGCAGTTCCCGCCGATGTCCCGGGCACGGCGTCCTCGAGCATCGACTGCTTGAGAGCGTCCAGCACGAGTTCGAGCGCCTCCACGGGTGCCTGCGGCACCGCCAGCCATCCACGGAGCGCGCCGTGCAACAGGCCGCGGTTGCGCATGCGGCGCCGCACCCATGGTACGGAGCGGACGGTCAAGCCGATGCGAGCGACGGCGCCGAGTCGTCGGCAGGTGTCGACCGAGAGCCGGAACCAGCCGGAATCCTGCCGCATTCTGCCGCCCCCCCCCGGCCTGCCGGGTCAGCGCCAGGGCGAACTCCTCGCAGAACGCGTCCGCGATCGCCGCCAGCAGTCCCGCCTTGCTCCCGAACTGCGCGTATAGCGTCCGCCGTGCGAGGCCCGCCGCACGAGCCACGTCGGCGATCGTCACGCCGTCATAGCCGTGACGTTCGAAGAGGACCGCGGCCACGCCGAGGGCTCGGGACCGACCGTTCGCCATCCGCAGTCATCGTGAGGCCGCGCCGGAGGTCCTGTCAAGTGTCAAGTGGCAAGTGTGTGCAAGTGGCAAGTGGTGCCGCGCCAAGTGGTGTTCTGGGCATTCCAGGCGGCGGCATCGTGTGGGCAGCGTGTGGCGTCTTGGGCAGCGTCCTGGTCGGCTGCTGCCGCCCCTGCTTGAAGCAGCCCGGGGATCCCTGTCGGGAGCAGGCAGGCAGCGGTCGTCCCGACGGCCGCGACGCGGCGACGGGCCGTGTCCCGGCCGTGCGATGCAACGCCCGGCTGGCGAAGGGCGAACCCAGTTCGTCGGGAACGGCACCACCGCTTGAGTCCTCTTCGGCCGCACCGCCGGCGAGCCCCCGACCCGAGTTCGCCGGAGGCCGACCGCCGCCCGCCGGGAATGACCCCCGCCGTCCGATTCCCGACTCCCGCTTGCGGACGGTCGACCTCCGCCGGCGCCCGCGGAATCCGACAGCTCTGTTGCCGCCCCCACCCCCGTAGGCTAGACTTGCAGGGTTCGTCGCGAGGCGCGGGAGGACGGCTTCCCGGGGCCTCGGCGACCCACGGAGGGCTCTCCGATGATGCAGCGCGCACGGTGGATCGGCCTGTTCCTGCTCTGGTTCGCCTTCCAGGCCTGTGAGGGCGGCAGTGCCTGCGGCGGCTGCGTCGAGCCGATCCCCGGCGGCTTCCCGCTCGGGCGGCGGATCGAGAACTCGGTCCAGTTCCGCCTCACCCCGGCCGGCATCAACTTCCTCGAGGCCCACGCCGACGAGCTGGTCGCCTCGATGATGCCCGGCGGCCTGGCCTTCGACATCCCGGAGTCGACCTCCAGCATCACCCTGGTCGGCGACGTCACGATCTGCCCCGGCGGCGGCTGCTCCGCCACGATCAACCTCCGCGGCGTCGACATCCAGCCCACCCCGCCCTCGTCGCTGGTCATCGTCGCCCAGCTCGAGGTGGTGACCTCGAACATCCGGCTGTCGACCGAGCGCAACGGGACCTGCCTGTGGCTCTCGGGCTTCGAGTGCGACATCGACGTCGACACCCGTCGCGCCTCCCCGACCTACAACACGATCCGCGCCACGCTGACCTTCACCGTCGACACCACGACGGGCTACACCGCGCTGGACGTCACCGACGCCGGCCTGGCCGACGAGCTGCAGAACGAGGACATCCGGATCGAGGCCGCCAACACCTGCGGCGCCGTCTGGTGCTCGATCGCCAACATCGGCTTCGTCAAGGACTACATCATCGGCACCCTCGAGGATCAGCTGATGTCGACCCTCGACGATTCGCTGGCCTCGATCAGCTGCATGGCCTGCCCCGACACCGGTTGTCCCGCGGGCAGCACCTGCAACGGCGACGGCTACTGCGAGCGCTCCGACGGCACCTGCGTGCCGACGCTGCTCGGCATCGAGGGGCAGACGGACCTCGGCGCGATGCTGGCCTCGGTCTCCCCCGGCCTGTCGGCCCAGATCCAGCTGCTCGCCGCCGCCGGCGGCTACGCCAACGTCGACGGCAACGGCCTGAATCTCGGGGTCTACGGCGGGCTCGAGGCCCCCACTCCCAGCCCCTGCATCCCCGCGCCGTCCACCGGCGACTACTCGGTGGTCGCGCGCGCCACCGAGTTCGCCTCGGGCGACACCTTCACCCACTGCCGCCGCTGCCCGACCGGCTCGGAGTGCTCCGCCGGCTACACCTGCTCCTCGGCCGGCGAGTGCGTCGACGACGCGGACGCCTGCGAGACGGTCACCGAGTCGGTGATGATGAAGCTCGGCATCGCCGAGCAGTACCTCAACCGGGCGCTCGGCGGCATGTTCGACGCCGGCGCGCTGTGCCTCGGCATGGGCACCTCCGCCGTCCCGCAGCTCAACTCCGGGATGCTCGGCCTGCTGATGCCGGCGATCTCGGTCCTGACCTGGGACGAGACCGCGCCGATCGCCATCGAGGTCCGCCCGCAGCTCCCGCCGCGGATCGAGGTCGGACCCGACCCGACGCTGCCCGAGGACATCGTGATGCCCGACGGCACGCTGCTGGTCCTGCACCTCGACCAGGCCCAGCTCGACTTCTACCTGTGGATGTTCGAGCGCTACGTGAAGATCCTGACGGTCCAGATGGACCTGATCGTCGGCCTGCGGCTCGACGCCGAGGACGGCGCCATCGTCCCGGCGATCAGCACGCTGGTCGCCGACAACGTCGAGGTCACCGACGCCTCGATCATCGGTCCGCCGAACAACATCAACGACCTGTTCCGCGACCTGCTCGGCCTGGTGGCTGGGATGATCCCGGCCTTCGACCCGATCGCGCTGCCGGAGTTCTCCGGCTTCCTGCTCCAGGTCCCCGACGGCGGGATCACGCACGTCGCCTCGGGCGGCGAGGACTTCCTCGCGCTGCATGCCAACCTCGCCGTCGCGCCGGCCCCCGCGCCCCACGCCAAGACCTACGCCCGCGTCACCTCGCTCGAGGTGCCCGCCGCGACGCCGCTGCGCCGCGCCCCGGCGCGGCTGGACGAGCTGCTGCCGACGCTGGTCATCGATGCCGACGCCCAGGCGCCGGAGCCCACCGCCAAGGCCTTCGACTACCGCTGGCGCATCGACGACGGCTCGTGGTCGTCCTGGACCCGCGAGGCGCGACTGGTGATCCGCGACGCCCGGCTGGTCTTCGCCGGCGACCACGTGGTCGAGGTCCAGTCGCGGCTCGCCGACGACGACCGGACGATCGACCCCGAGCCGGTGCGGCTCGAGGTGCCGATCGAGGGGGTCGCGCGGTACGTCCGCACGCCGCACCGCCACGACCCGTCGCGGGTCCCCTCGGCCGGCCTGCGCGGCCGGCCCGACGCCGGCGCGTCCTCGTCCTTGGGCTGCGTGTGCACCGTGCCCGCGGGCCGCTCGCGCCCAGCGTCAGCGCCACGCACGAGGCCCCGGCATGG
>CAZMRP010000385.1:0-5533 GCA_964568275.1 uncultured Myxococcales bacterium | reverse complement strand
GTCGCCGTCGTTCGAACAGCCGTCCGAACACGCCGCCTCGGTGTTCTCCGGGCCCGGCGGACAGCCCGGCGTCGAACACGCCGCCGTGCCGTCGCAGTCGTAGTCGTCGCAGTCGATGAACCGGTCGCCGTCGTTCGAACAGCCGTCCGAACACGCCGCCTCGGTGTTCTCCGGGCCCTCCAAGCAGGTGGCGCCGTCGTCCCCAACCCCATCCGCAACATCGGGCGCGTCCGCGTCCGCGTCGCCGACGACGTCCGGGTCCGCGTCCGCATCGCCGACGACGTCCGGGTCCGCGTCCGCGTCGCCGACGACGTCCGGGTCCGCGTCCGCGTCGTCCCCGTTCACCTCGACGTCGGCGGCCGTGTCCTCGACGCCGGAATCGCCCGGGGCGACGTCCGCACTGGAATCGTCGCCGCCGCACGCGGCGCCGCCACCCAACAGCGTCAGGCTCAGCAGCACGGTAGCGCAGCCATGTCGCATCATGCTCTCTCCCCGGCCGACTTGCGGCCGTCCTCCTGGCCCCCGCGTCCGGCGGAGTTCAGCATGCCCGACGCGGCCAGGCAAGTCCCGTGGGGCTCGCGGATCGACGGCCCGGCGGCGCGGGACGGCGGGCGCCGCGGATTGCCGTCGGGACGAGCAGCGGGAGCCTCACGAACGACCGAGCGTTCGTGCCTGCTCCTGTCGCGCGGTCGCGGCGCGTCAGCCCTTCGCGCTGAAGCCGAACGTGCCGAGCAGCCCGCCGAGCGCGCGGTACTCGTGCGCCTCCGGCGCGTAGGCCAGCGGCGAGACCTTCGCCGCGTCGATGCGGTCCCCCGTCATCGCGGACTCGCTGACCCGGACCGCCAGCACCTCGCCGAGGAACAGGTCGTGCGTCCCGAGCGACAATCGCTGCCGCACGACGCACTCGAGGTTGATCGGGCATTCCGCGACGAGCGGGGCGCGGATCGCGACCCCCGGAAGCCGCGTCAGCCCCGTGACCCGGAACTTGTCCTCGTCCCGGCCGGAGGCGATGCCGCAGTGATCGACCAGCCGGGCCTGGTCCGCCGACGGGACGTTCACGCCGAACTCGCCGCTCGCGACGATCATCGGATGGGAGTGACGTCCCGGTCGGATCGCGATCCCGACCATCGGCGGCGCCGAGCAGACGACGCCGACCCACCCGAGGGTGATGATGTTGTCGCCGCCGTCCGGGGCGCGGCACGTGACGAGCACGGCCGGCACCGGCATCAGCGGCGTGCAGGGCTTCAGGGTCCGCTTGGCTGCAACACTTGTCATCCGAGACTCCTCCGCGGCGACACGGCACCGAGCAGGCCGCCGCCTTCAACGGCAGCCGCTAGTCCAGGTTGTTGTCGTTGGGGGCCAGCCGGTACGGATCCTGGGTGAACGACGTGACGAACGCGGGCGGCGAGAAGTACAGCCCGTTGTGCACGAACAGCGCCACCACCCCGAGGCTCGTCCGCCGCGGCTGGCCGTTCAGCTCGTGCGTCTCCTCGGCGTGCCGTCGGATCACCAGCTCGACTACCGAGCCGTCCGCCGTCTCCGGCGTGACGTCGATCGAATCCACGGCCCGCAGCGCGAACCAATGGTAGGTCAGCGGCCGGCCCGTCGGGTCGACGCTCGCAGCGGCGCTCACCCGCAGCCGGTGCTCGGTCGCCGTCGTGTCGCTCCACACCCGCGCCACCGACTCCGGCGTCGTCAGCCGCTGGTCGGCGGCCGCGAAGTCCTCCTCCAGCACCTCGACCCGCGCCGCCGGCGGCAGCCGATCCGCCGCGAACGCCCGCGCCATCTGCATCATCGACACCAGGTTGCCGCCGTCGTGGATCGCGTTGGGGTGCGCCCCGGTCGTCAGGTACTCGGCATCGCCGGACCGACGCGTCCGCCGGGAGACGTACTGCAGCGCCGACCAGAGCTGCCCGGCGGTCTCGAGCGTCGTGCGGGCCGCCGGCGGCAGCGCACCGAGGGCCAGCATCAGGCTGCGCAGCTCGTCCATCTCGGACCCCGAGCTGCCCTGCGAGATCCCGACCGTCACCGTCGAGAACCAGTAGAAGTCCTCGTAGCCGTGGTCGCGATGCTCCGGATACCACCACAGCTTGTTCTCGCGGAAGCGCGCGGAAATCGCCGGCAGCGAGAGCGACCGCCGCGGCACGCTGAAGCAGCACGGGCTGGTCTGCGCGACCGAGGCGTTGCCGAGCAGCACGATCGTCGTGTCGAGGTCGGCGGTCCGCGTGCCGGGATTCCGTCCCGCCAGCGCGTCGCTGTTCTCGATCCGCACCACGCCGGGGTAGCCGCTGGTGTCGAGGTTCGCGTGCAGGCCGTCCATGTTCTCGTAGACGATCCCCTCCCAGCCCGCGGCGGTCCCCGCGGTCACCAGGCCCCGCACGCAGGCCAGCGAGTCGGTCGGACACTCCTCGGTGAACTCCGGCTCCTTGACCAGGTCGATCGTCGCCCGCCCGACCTCGGTGCCCGCCGACCGCGCCACCGCGTGGAGCGTCGCCGTGCCGCTCGCCCGCGGGTCCAGGTGCACCAGGCAGCGGTACGGCGGTGCGGTCAGCGCGCACCGCGGATCGGTCTCCCCGTCGACCAGCACCTCGAAGGTGTCGGCCGCCACGCCGCCCGGGTCGAGATCCACCACCGCCGTCTCCAGCACCAGGTCGCCGTCCGCGGGGCGCACGATCGTCAGCCCCACCGGCGGCCCGTCTTCCGGGACGTCGCCGTCCGCGTCCGCGTCCGGCCCGCCGTCCGCGTCGGGCTCCGCGTCCGCGTCCGGCCCGCCGTCCGCGTCGGCATCCGCGTCCGCATCCGCGTCGGCGCCGACCTCCCCGTCCGTCGGCACGTCCCCCTCGTCGACACCGCCGTCGTCCGCGGTTCCGCCGTCGTCCCCGCAGCCGACCAGCCAGACCAGCGCCAGCACCACCGGAATCGCCCGCATGCCCCACCTCCCTGCCGTGGACCGAAGTCTAGCACCACCGGGCCGACAGCCAACACGGTCGACCCGAACGACCCACTCCCCTCGCCCCGCCCTTCGATCTATGCTGTGCCCCACCGGCCGAGCCCCGGGGAGAGGAGCGTGCCCGCCATGTCCGAGTCCGAGTTCAGCGACTTCCACACGCTGGAGAGCTACATCGCCTCGCAGCAGGGCATGCACCCGGACAGCCGCGGGCTGTTCTCCAACCTGCTGCGCCGCATCGGTCTGGCCTCCAAGCTGATCCACTCCAAGGTCCAGAAGGCCGGCCTGCTCAACATCCTCGGCCAGCGCGGCGTGATCAACGTCCAGGGCGAGCAGCAGATGAAGCTCGACTCGCTGTCCAACGAGATCATGAAGGCGACGCTGCGCTGGATGCCGGCGATCGGCGGCCTGGCCTCGGAGGAGGAATCCGAGCCGGTGTGCCTGGAGGCGCGCGAGGAGGGCGACGGCGAATACGTCGTGCTGTTCGATCCGCTCGACGGCTCGTCGAACATCGACGCCAACATCCCCGTCGGGACGATCTTCGCCATCCACCGCCGCACCAGCAGCGGCCGCACCTGCGACCCCGAGGACTTCCTGCAGCCCGGCCGCAGCCAGGTCGCCGCGGGCTACGTGATCTACGGCGCCTCGACCATGTTCGTCTACTCCACCGGCAGCGGCGTCCACGGCTTCACCCTCGACCCGGAGTTCGGCGAGTACGTCCTCTCGCACGAGAACATCCGCATCCCCGACGTCTGCACCTGCTTCTCGGCCAACGAGCGCAACTACCCGAAGTGGGACGACGCGACGCGGCGCTTCGTCGACCACATCCGCTCCGGCCCCGACCGCCGCTACGCCAAGACCAGCTCGCGCTACGTCGGCACCGCCGTCGCCGACTTCCACCGCAACCTGCTGTACGGCGGCGTGTTCCTCTACCCGGCCGACCGCAACACCGGCAGGGGCAAGCTGCGGCTGCTCTACGAGTGCGCCCCGTTCGCCATGCTGGCCGAACAGGCCGGCGGACTGGCCACCACCGGCCGGCAACGGATCATGGACGTCCACCCGACCGAACTGCACCAGCGCGTCCCGTTCGCCGTCGGCAACAAGCGCGAGATCGAGCTCTACGAACGGCTGGTCGCCGAGATGGACGCCAAGACGCAACCGCCGACATGACCGGCCGGGCCCGCACGCTCCCCGACGCGCCGCGAACCGGACACCCGTTCCCGGCGGCCCGGCAGGCGGAATGCGGCTGACCTTCCTCGGCTCCGGCGACTCCCAGGGCGTCCCGCGCTGGTGGTGCGACTGCCCCGTCTGCGCCGAGGCGCGCGCGACGGGTCGCAACCGCCGCGACCGCCCCGCCCTGCTGCTGGAACGCTCCGGCGACCGGATGCTCGTCGATGCCCCGCCCGAGCTGCGCCGACAGCTCGTCGCCCACGACGTCCGGTCGCTCGACGCCGCGTTCCTCACCCACTCCCACAACGACCACGTCGGCGGCATCGTCGACCTCTACGACTTCGTCCGCTGGACCGGCACCCCGCTGCCGGTCCTCGTCCCCGGGCGGAGCTTCGACCTGCTGCTCGAGCGCTACCCGTGGCTGCCCACGCGACTCGACCTCCGGCGCCTCGACGCTCCGATCGAACGGGCCGGGCTCCGCTGGACGCCGTTCGAGGTGCCGCACGGGGCCAACGGGTTCGCCTACGCCTATCGCCTGGAGGCCGACGGCCGCGCGCTGGTCTACATGCCCGACTCGCTCGACGTGCCCGAGGCGCTGCAGGACGCCCGGCTGCGGGACCTCGAGCTGCTGGTGCTCGGCACCAGCTTCTGGCGCGAGGAGGCCCCGCGCGCACAACGCAGCGTGCTCGACGTCGGCGAGGCGCTGCGCATCACGGCGCGCGTGCGGCCGCAACGGACGATCTTCACCCACCTCGGACACGGGGTCGACCGCGAGCGGCCGCTCCCCGCGGGACACGAGTTCGCGCACGACGGGCTGGTCGTCGATGCCTGGTAGCCCGCACCCCGACGCCCCCGAGCGGCGCGACCTCCCGGACGCGCCGCGGCCGCCGGCGTCGAGCCCCCTGGCCCGGGCGCTGTGGAATGCCGCCGGCCTGCTGTTCCTCGGCCTCGGCCTCCTCGGCATCCCGCTCCCCGTGCTGCCCACCACGCCGTTCCTGCTGCTCGCCGCGGCCTGCTTCCTCCGCGGCTCGCGCCGGCTGTACCTCTGGATGCACGAGAACCGCTGGTTCGGCCGCTACCTGACCGGCTACCGCGCCGGCCGCGGGATCCCGCTGCGGACCAAGGTCCAGGCCGTCGCGCTGCTGTGGACGACGATCCTGATCTCGACCGTGTGCTTCGTGCGCTGGCTGCCGGTACGACTCGGCCTGCTGGCGATCGCCGCCGCCGTCACGATCCACATCGCCTCGATCCGGCCCCGGCCGGAGCGCCCCGGGCCCGCGCGCACCGGCGCCGAGCCCGACCGTCAGGAAGCGGACCGCCGCGACGCCCCGTAGAACGTCCGCCCGTCGCGCCGCACCGCCCGTACCCGACCGGCCCGCCGCAGCGCCTCCACCCGCTTCAGCGCCTCGTTCGGAG
>CAZMRP010000384.1:0-5544 GCA_964568275.1 uncultured Myxococcales bacterium | reverse complement strand
GCTCCGCCCGCGAGTCGGCCCGGCGCGCGCAGCCGGCGACGACGAGGAGTACCGCGAGCGTCGAGTGGATCTGGCGACGGGTCGGGAGGTGCTGCCTGTCCTGCATGCACCGTTTCTACCACACGCGGTCGGGTTCCGGGCCGGGCGCGGAGCCCGGCGGCTCCACCGCGGGCGGCGGCGGCACGTCCCAGCCTTCCCCCTCGCGGAGCACGCGAAACACGTCGGGCGCCACGCCGGCTGCGGCCAGCGCCTCGCCGAGCAGGACGAGCGGTTCGTCCTGGCGGTCGTTGGCCAGCGCGAAGGTGCCGAAGTGGATCGCGACCGATGCCCCGGCGCCAAGGCGCCGGTGCGCCTCCACCGCCTCGTCCGGACCCATGTGCACGACGCTCATGAACCAGCGGGGCTGGAACGAGCCGATCGGCAGCACGGCCAGGCGCGGGGCGCCGAAGCGCGCCCGGAGCTGGGCGAAGTGCAGCCCGAGACCGGTATCGCCGGCGAAGTACACCACGCCGGCCGGCCCCTCGACGACGAAGCCGCCCCACAACGTGGCGCCCTGATCGCACAGCCCGCGCCCCGAGAAGTGCTGGGCCGGTACGAAGGTCAGCCGCACGCCGCGCGCCAGCCGCACCTCCTCCCACCAGTCCAGCTCGAGCGCGTCGTAGACGCCCTCGCGCCGCAGGAAGGCCGCGTTGCCCAACCCGGTGTAGAACACCGGACCGTGCTCGTCCTGCAGCCGCTGCAGCGTCGCGAGGTCCAGGTGGTCGTAGTGGTTGTGCGAGATCAGCACCGCATCGAGCGGCGGCAGGTCCTCGAAGCGCAGGCCGGGCGGCCGGAACCGCCGCGGGCCGGCCCACTCCACCGGGCCGGCGCGCTCGGACCAGATCGGATCGGCGAGCAGGTTCAGGCCGTCGAGCTGGAGCAGCACCGTGGAGTGCCCGACGAACGTGACGCGCAGGTCGCCCTCCCCGACCCGCTCCGGCGGCGGCGGTCCGGGAACCGCGTCCGTGATCTCCTGCCACCCGGTCTGCTCGCGTTCCCGGAAGAAGCGCAGCAGGTCGCCGGGCGAATGTCGCGCCGAGGGCGTCTGGTTGTAGAACCGGCCGTGGAAGAACGGGGCCCGGGTCGGGCCGTCGTAGGGGCAGGACGAGAACGCGCAGCAGCCGTCGACGAACAGCGCCACCGTCGCGACGAGGGCCAGCCTCGCGGAACCGTACCGCGGCCGGGCGGGAGCAGGCATCAGTCCGAGGCGTCGCGGAAGCGCCCGAAGAAGATCGAGATGCCGCCGCCGGCGCCCCACCCCGGGTCGGGCCACCAGTGCCCGTAGGTGAAGCGCCCGATCAGCGCGACCTTGAGCCAGGGGAGCGGGATGAAGCCGACGCCGACGGTCGGCGTGGTCAGGATCACGAAGCCGGTGGTGCGGTCCACGGTGCGCGCTGCGGGGTAGCCGTCGGGGTCCGGCGAGCCGCTGCGCACCACGTCGAACCGCCCGGAGCCGAACCCGAGCTCGAAGCCGATCGGGATCTCGAGCCACGCCAGCGGGTGGAACACCCAGTCGACGAAGATCCCGCCGTAGTTGAAGCGGTACTGCGCCGTATCCTCGTCGCCGAGGAACGCCTCGGCGCCCATGCCGCCCACGCGCAGCCAGTCGCGCCAGACGTAGGAGAATCCGCCGCCGCCGAGCCAGACGCCCCAACCGCTCCACGAGCCGAGGTCGTAGAACGCGGGGAGGACGAACAGCCCGCCGCCGCCGTGGAACCCGGTCAGTCCGCCCTCGGTCGCTTCGCCGGGCTCCCCGTCCTCGGCCGGCGCCGCGGCGTCCACGGGGGGCGCGGCCGGCGCGACGTCCTGGGCCGCCGACGACCGTGGGACCACCGCGACCGCCAGCAGCAGCAACGACGACGCGGCGGCGAGTGGGTGAGCCACGATGGAGCGGCCGGCCTGCATCACGACCATCCTAGGGATGCACGAATCCGCTGGCAACGCCGAACGCCGGCCCACGGCCGCTCGACCGCAAGCCTGAACCTCGAGCCCCGGACCGCGAGCCCCCGACCTCGCACCGTAGACCGCCTGCGCGGCGCGCGCCGCTAGAGGAAGGTCCCCCGAATCACCAGCGACTCGGCGCCGGACAGCTCGAACCGCTCGCCCGCGGCGCGGGTCTGCTCCGACAGCCGCGTCCCGCCCAGCGGCTCGAACACTTCGAAGCGCATGGCGCGACGCGGCTCCAGCGTGACGCTGCCGAGGATGCCGATCGGATGGACGAAGAACTCGTCGCCGTTCACGTCGGCGTAGGCCCGGACGCAGCCGCTGGTCGGGTCGGGAAGGTCGGGCCACATCGTGTCGGCGTGCAGCGTCCCGCCGGCGTCGCCGGCGAACACGACGAACGGGGCGTCGGCCCAGTGAGCGTTCTTGCGGGTCCAGGAGGCGAGGTCGCCCGGGACCAGCTCGTGGAGGTGACGGAAGGCGTCGAACCCGGCCATCTCGTAGATCTCGGCGTCGCCGCGGACGCCGGCGCTGGTGTGGTAGACGTAGAACGGCAGGTTCGAGACGTAGGTCGCGATCGCGGCGGCGACGAGGCGGATCGGCTCGTTCTCGGAGGCGACGGAGGCGCCGGGACCGATCGGCTCGTTGTTGCTGCCCACCGGCACGTCGGTGCAGTACTCCAGCTCCCACGGCTGGCGGACCGGGCGCCAGGGCCCGTCGGCCAGCGCGATGTTGCGGTCGAAGTGGATCGTCGCGACGTCGGCCACGTCGCCCCCGTAGACCAGCTCGTAGTCCTCGCAGGTCACGCCCGCCGGCGCGGACGCCGCCACGAGGACCTCCGTCCGATCCCGCAGGTACCGTGTCAGGGCGCGCAGCTGGGCGATCCCGGCCTCGCCCTCGAAACCGTTCTGCCACGCCTCGTTGGCCAGCTCGAAGTGGATGATCTTCTGCTCGCGCCCCACCGACATCGCCAGGAAGCGGTCGACCAGCGCGTAGCGGTCCGCCTCGTCCGGGAGGTTGAGCTGCCCGTCGCCGATCAGGGTCCACTCGACGCGCAGGCCGTAGCCGTCGTAGGCCAGATCGGTCAGCCCGGCGATGACCGCGTCGTAGTCCGGCCAGTGCCAGTCGATCTCGCGGCCGTCCCAGTAGTCGGCGTCGTCGTAGTCGCCGACGACGCCGAGCGCGCGGATGTAGTGGAAGCCGGCGCCGGCGAGCGCCTCGAGGTTGCGCTCGAGCTTCGCCCGGTCGAACTTGTAGGCCCAGGCGGCCCACATCATCGTGGTGCCGAGGGCGTTGAAGGTGCCGGTGTCGTCCTGCAGCGAGTTGCCGACCAGCCGCACGCGGCCGGTGCGGCGCGGAGGCGCTTCGCAGGTCACGTCGACGACGGCCGAGGCGACGTCGCCGAACCAGCCGATCCCCTCGTGGACCATCTGCCAGTCGGTGAGCTGCGAGCCGGTGGTGCGCGGTCCGGTCAGCGCAAACTCGAAGGTCCAGCTCTCGCCCGGGGCCACGCTCGTCCCCTCGGGAAGCCAGATCCGCGTATCGGCGACGTAGAACGGATCGGTGTCGTCGACCGTCCCGAGCTTGTAGCCGCCGGCGCGGGTCCAGGTGGCGGTGCCGGTGTTGCGCAGGGTCACCGAGGCGGCGAAGGTGGCGCCGCACACCAGGCCTCGCGGCAGGATCGACGTGACCAGTTGGGCGTCGTCCTCCGGTGGGACGTCGGGGGGCCCATCGTCCGCGTCCGCGTCGGCGTCACCGCCGACGTCCTCGCCCGCCACGTCCTCCGCGGCACCGTCGTCGGGGCCTCCGGTCGAATCGTCGCCGCAGCCGGCCGCCGCGACCAGCGGCGCCAGGACCATCCAGAGCCCGAGGTTCACTCGCATCGCAGCCTCCCCTTCCGCGGCCGGTGCCGTGGACCGCGCGGCGGAGCCTAGCCCGTTTGTGGGCGGAGCGCAGCCCCCGGGGCCCGCCCGCGCCGGGTCAGCCCGCGTGGTCGGTACTGAGGCGGGCGCGGGCGGCGTGCCGGTCGAGCGCCAGATCGACCAGCCGGGCCGCCAACTCGGGAAACGGCACGCCGCTGGCGCCCCACAGCTTGGGGTACATGCTGATCGAGGTGAAGCCGGGCATGGTGTTGATCTCGTTCAGCACGACCCGGCCGCCGGCGCGCTCGACGAAGAAGTCGACGCGCGCACAGCCCGCGCAATCCACGGCGCGGAACGCCGCGACGGCCATGCCGCTCAGTTGTTCGGCCAATGCCGGGTCCACGGGTGCCGGGATGAGCAGCTCCGTCCGGCTGGCGGCGTCGTACTTCGAGTCGTAGTCGTAGAATTCGCGATCCGGGACGATCTCGCCGGGCACCGACGCCGCGGGGTCGTCGTTGCCGAGCACCGCGACTTCGATTTCCCGCGCGTCGACGCCGTGCTCGACGATCACCTTGCGATCGAACCGGAAGGCGAACGCGAGGGCCGCGTCCAGCTCCTCCGGACGCTTGACCTTGCGGATGCCGACGCTCGAGCCGAGATTGGCCGGCTTGACGAACAACGGCAGGCCGAGCTTCGCGGGCAGCTCCGCCTCGACGGCCGGCTCGCGACGGCGCAGCACCGCGTACTCGACCTGCGGCAGTCCGGCGCGGGCGAACAGCGCCTTCATCAGCTCCTTGTCCATCGAGGCGGCGGACGAGGCCACGCCCGCGCCGACGTAGGGCACGCCGGCCAGCTCCAGCAGCCCCTGCACCGTGCCGTCCTCGCCGCAGGTCCCGTGCAGCACGGGAAACACCACGTCCGGCCGGACCAGTTCGACCGCGTCGGCCAGCCGGCGCAGCCGCCCGCCATCGGTCGGGGTCGGCGCGAGGAACACCGGCACGCCGCCCTGCGGCACGGGGGCCGGACCCTCCTGCAGCAGCCACCCGCCGTGCTTGTCGATCAGCACGCAGACGACGTCGTGGCTCGGGACCAGCGCCTCGACGACCGACGCCGCCGACCGCAGGCTGACCTCGTGTTCCCCCGAGCGCCCCCCGAACAGCACCGCGACCTTCCGTCGTTCGCGCATGGCTGTCGAATACAGCAGAACCCGCGGCGGCGCAACGAATCGGCGGTTCAGCCGGTCGCGAGCTCCGGCGGCGGCTCGTCGCCGGCCGAGTCGAGCAGCTGGCGGAGGCGGGCGGGGTCGGCCCGGACCCAGAGCCGGCGCTGTTCGCGCACCGTGACCTGGCCGGGGGACCCGCCGCGGACGCGCCGCACGTCGGCACGCCGGGCGACGTAGACCTCGCCCTCCCCGCCCGCGCCGAGCTTCGAATAGTGCAGGGCCAGCAGCGCCGCGTCCCGCAGGGCCGACTCGCCGGCCGCCTGTCCCTTGGCCAGGCGCACCACCACGTGCGAGCCCGCGGCGCCCGCGACGTGCAGCCAGGCGTCGAACCCGCGGGCCACCTGGAACGTCACGCGGTCGTTGTCGCGGGACGACTTGCCGACGAGGATCTCGTGGCCGTCGGCGGAGACGAACCGGCGGTACGGCACGTGCTCCGGCGGACCGCGGCGCCGCCCGAGCGGCCGGGCGGCCGGGGAGCTC
>CAZMRP010000383.1:0-5562 GCA_964568275.1 uncultured Myxococcales bacterium | reverse complement strand
CGCTGCGCCGGCACCTCGGCGCGCTGCTCGACGGCGCGCCGCCGGGGCTGGCGATCCGGATCGTCAACTGCCCGCCGTGCCTGCTGCCGGGCCACGAGCAGGCCGCGCTCGCCGACTTCGGCAAGGCCGAGCGCGCGATGGTCTTCGTCGGCGAGACGGGCGTCAACCTGCAAACGTGGCTGGCGCACAAGCGGCGGCGCGACGCGCGCTGTCGCGGGTGCCCGTTCGCGGCGGGCTGTCCCGGCTTCTACCGCTTCGACGGCGCGGTCCGCCGGACCCGCGCCCGCGCCACCGGCACGAAGGCCGCCGAGCCCCGCACCGCCAGGTAGTCCTCCCGTGGACCGAGGCACCGGCGGCGCAGCGCGCACCGGGCGCACGACGGCAGGTACGCTCCCCCCTCCATCGGCGACTCGCGCGACGGAAACGGCGGGCCCCCGGGCGGCACCACCAGCACGTTCCAGTCTCCCGCGTGTCGATACGCCGTCCGGTACGCCGCACGCAGCACGCACGGCGGCGTGTGCAGGCTCGAAACCTCCGCGCCGAGCGCGCGCGCCGCGTCGAACGCCGCCTCCAGCGGCCCCGCCACGTCGCGCAGGTCCGGCACGAGTTCCCGCAACTCGACTCCCTTCAAGCCGTACCGCGAGAACAGCCGGAACAGGAACGCGCTCGCTCCCAGCGCGGCGAACCGCTGCACGATCGCCGCCAGCCGGGCCGCGGTCCGCGCGGTGATCAACACGTCGGCCTCGACCCGCAAGCCCGCCGCCGTCAGCGCCCGCACCGCCTTCGTCAGCAGTTCGAACGACCCCGCCACCCGTGTCATGGCGTCGTGTCCGCGAGCGTCCGCCCCCTTCACCGAGACCGAGACCTCGGTCGCCCCGGCGTCGACGCAGGCACGCACGAAGGACGGGTACGCGAAGCGCAGGCCGTTGGTCTGGATCCGCACCGCCCGGTAGCCGAGCGCCCGGGCACGCGCGACGGACGGCACGAGATCCGGGCGAAGAGTCGGTTCGCCGCCGCCGAACCAGGCCCCCGTGATTCCGCGCCGTCGCCCCTCCACCAGCCACTCCTCGACCTCGGCCGTGCTCATCCCGGGGTCCGGCGGCAGACGGGAGCCGGTACAGACCACGCAGCGGCAGTTGCAGCGGAACCAGGGCAGGATCTCGATCCACGACGCCGGCAAGTTCCCTCGCTTCCCGGGGGTGAAGTCCGGCAGGAGGATAGCAGTTCCGCGCGCCGGTTCTACCCGCGAAGTGCGCTATAGTATCCCGGCGATGCAGAACATCGAGATCAACATCGGCATGGTCTGCAACAACCGGTGCGTGTTCTGCGCCAACGCGCAGGTGCGCCCGAGCCAGCGCCGGTGGGTCTCGTTCGAACGCCTGCGGGCCGAGGTCGACCGCGCCGCCGCCCGGGGCTACCGGGCGCTCGGCTTCCTCGGCGGCGAGATCACCCTCTACCCGCGCGCCGCGGAGCTGATCCGCGCCGCGCGCGACCGCGGCTTCACCCGGATCGCCCTGTGCACCAACGGCCGCCGCCTCGCCCGCCCCGCACTGCTCGAGGCACTGCTCACGGCCGGTGTCACCCGCTTCACCATCTCGTTCCACAGCCACGAACCGGAGGTCGAGGACCGACTCAACGCCCGCCCCGGCGCCTGCGCCGAACAGCTCGCCGGCCTCGACAACCTCCTGCGCGCGGCCGCCGCCGGCCGGCTCCCCGACGGCGTCTCCGTCAACGGCTGCATCCACGCACTCAACTTCGACCGCCTGACCGAGATGGCGTCGTTCTTCCACGCCCGGGGCGTCCGCGACATCCGCTTGAACTTCATCCGGCCCGAACACCAGGCGATCGGGAATCGGGAGCTCGTGCCCCGCCTGTCCGACTGCATTCCCGAGGTGCTGCGCCTGGTCGTCGAGAATCGTCGCCGGCTCGGCATGGTCGTCACTTTCGGCGACATCCCGCTCTGTCTGTGGCCGGCCGCCTTCCTCGCCAACGCGGCGCTGGCCCGGCAGCACATCGGCGAGCTGCGCGACCTCGAGACCGTCGTCGCCGAATTCCGCGACTCGACCACGCCCTTCCGCTTCAACTGGCGCGAGCTGCGGACCACCACGCTCAAGACCCGCGTGCCGGCCTGCCGAACCTGCACCGCGCGCCGGATCTGCGAAGGTCCCTGGACGAAGTACGTGGAACTGTACGGACCGGGCGAGTTCCGCGCGATCGAGCACGCGCCGCTGCTCCCGGCGATCCCGCCGACGCCGGCCCGCAGACCCGCACCGGCCCGCAAACCGACGCCAATCCGCAAGCCGGCCTCCGTCCGCGGACGCCCGGCCGGCTCCCGAAGCCGCCGCCCGAGGAAGCCGACATGAACGGCCGACACGGCACGGCCGCGCCCGAATCCCCGGACCATCTCGTCTTCCGGCCCCTCCGGCGCCTTGCGGGGTTCGACGTCACGAGCTGTCCCTGGCGCACGCCCGGCGCCGGGCGCGTCCCGCCCATCGACCGCCTGCTCACCCAGTTCGACGGCGAGGCCCGCCTGTGGCGCCTCGACGGTCGTGCCGCGGCGCCCGTGCTGCTCCACGCCCGCGCGCACCACGGTCAGGCCTGGCTGGCCACCGCCGACGCGCCGCCCCGGGCGCTCGAGCTCGCCGCCCCGTGCCGTGCCTGTCATCGTTTGCACGAGTGTCCGTCCTGCTTCGTGCCCGTTGCGGATCGGCGCACTCTCCGCCCGCCGGAACCGCCCCACCGACCCGTCGGCCGCACGCACCGCCGCGATGGGCGGTTCCTCCGCGGAACGGCGCCCGACCTCGCGCGTTACGTCGAGTTCGTGGCGCGGCAGGCGCAGGACGGCGACGCCGTGCTCGAAGAGCCCGTCCGCGAGGTGTGGCTCGTCGAACGCGATGCGGTCCTCCCGCCGCGACCGCCGCCGTCGGACCCGGCGCCGCTCCTGCGAGCGCTGCGCGAACGAGCCGTCGTGGCGCGGTCCTACACCATCCCGTCGCCCGACCGGCGCGCGGCCTTCCGCGCCGTGGTGGGCGCCGCCGGGCGGATCGCCGACCGGTTGGTAGCGCGCCGCCACGCCGGGACCTCGCTGCAGATCACCGAGTCGTGCATGTGCCGCTGCCTGATGTGCAATTTGGTCGGCTACTTCAAGCGCCCCCAGATGCCGTTGCCCGAGGTCCTCCGCGCGATGGAGGAGGCGGCCCTGCTCGGCGTCGAGTTGCTCGACCTGTTCGGCGGCGAGGTGACCCTGCGCCGGGACCTGTTCGAGCTGATCCGCCACGCCCGCTGGCTCGGGCTGCAATGCATGTTCATCACCACCGGGTACTACGTCACTCCGGCCTACGCCCGACGCTTGGAGCAGGCGGGGTTGAATCGCGTCGTGGTGTCGCTCGACGGCTCACGGCCCGAGATCCACGACTCGATCCGCCAGCTTCCCGGCCTGTTCGCCAAGGCGGTCCGCGCGCTCAAGGCCCTCGCCGCCCGGCCGAACATCGAGACCTTCGCCAGCACCGTGATTCTGTCGCAGAACCTCCACGACCTGCCGGCGCTGGTGCGACTCAGCGGCCGGCTCGGCATCCGCGGCCACGAGGTCTTCCTCCCGATCAGCGGTCCCGTGGCCTCCACGGTCCCCCGCTGGCCGACGCGGGCCCAGGCGGAGGAGCTGCTCGAGCGAATCGTGCCGGCTGTGGAGCGCGAGGCCGAACGGCTGGGCGTCCACGTCGACTTCCGGCCCGAGGTCCGCGCCTGGAACGTGCCGCGCCGCCGCGCCGTCGCGCTGATCTCGTCCGGGCGGTACCACACGCGCCGGTCCGGCACCGCGGATCGCTGCCCGTCGGCCGGCTGGAACCTGTTCGTGACCGTCACCGGCGACGTCTACCCGTGCGACATCCCGTCGCTGATCCGGCCCCGCGGCGCCCTCGGCAACCTGCGCGACGCCACGCTGCTCGAGATTGCGACGTCGTCGGCCATGGCCCGCTTCGACCGCGACGCCGGCTGCCACGCCGGCTGCCGGATGTGCGTCGGCCGCTACGAGGCTGTCCGCCCGGACGCAGACAGGAAGACCGAACGACCTGCCGGGCGGTCCCCGCCGCCCCGCGCTCCCGGATCACGCGCCGCCTCGACCGGACCCGGCGCTTCGTTCCCGCGACACGTGCGCCGATGACGCTCGCCGACGCCCTGCAGATCGTTGCCCGGGTCCGCCCGCACTTCTTCAGCTCGTTCTACCGCCGCGTGCGCGTGGTCCGCGAAACCCCGCGCCCGATGGGCGCCGCCGTCACCGTCGACCTGACCCACCGCTGCTCGCTTCGCTGCCCGTTCTGTCTCGCGTCCGGCGTGCTCGGCCGGGCCGAAATGCCGCTCGCCACCTTCCGCGACGTCGCCGCCGCACTCGCCGGCATCGAACGGCTGACCCTCGTGGGCGGCGAGCCGTTCCTTCACGCGCAGTTCCCCCGCGTCGCCCGCCTCGCGCTCGAGACCGCCCGCGAGGTCGAGGTGTTCACCAACGGCCTGGTCCTCGGCCCGAAGCCGGCCCGGGTCGCCGCCCGCATCGCCGAGCGCTTCCCGGGCGCCACCGCCGACCGACTGGCCATCGTGCTCTCCGTCGACCCCGACCACGCCGCCCAGCTCCCGCCGGGACGCTTGGCGCTCGCCGTCGACGGCCTGCTGGCCGCGGAACGGGAAGGCGCGTGCCGCGCGCGCTTCAACGTGACCCACGCCCGGCTGACCACCGGCCGCTACGTCGACGCCGACACGGTCCGCCGCGTGCTCGCCGAGCTCTCCCCGCCCCTCGCTGCTCGGTTCCTCGAACGGCTGCTCGCCGGCACCGTCCACGAGACGTTCTACTTCGGCTCCGCCCTCTGCAGGACGCCGACCGCGGGCCGCGCCCACGATACCGAGCTGCTGCGACTCGAGGACCTGGTGTTCTCGCCGGAGATCGCGATCACCTTCGGCCCGAACGGCCGCGCACCACTGCACTCGTCACTCGCCGCGGTCTGGTCCCGCAACCCGCCCCCCGCGACGGAACTCGGCGACGCCCTCGACCCACGCACCCACGACGCCCTCCTCGACCTGGCCCTCGGACCCGGATCGGCTGCCCTGCTGTCCCGGGTCGCTCTGCGGCGCGCCCGCGCCCCAAGGACCGGCGCCCGCTGGCCGCCGGCGGCTGCCTGGCTCGATCCACGCTGGCGCGCTGCGTGGACGCTGGCGACGAACGACCCCGACCGCCGAGCGCCCTTCCGCCTGCTGCGCGCCGCCGACCCGTTCCGCCGCATCCTCGCCTGGGACGGCGGCACCACGGAGCTCCGCACGACCGTCACCCGCGTCCGCCGCTTCCTCGAGGCCGGCAGCGGCGATCGAAGCCTGCGCTGGGGCGGCGACGAGGCCGGCGGACGGCTGGACTCAGCCGTCTTCCGCGGGTTGGCCGAGTGGTGCGCCGCCCGCACGCCGCTGGCCGCGCCGCTCGCCGCCTGGATGACCCGCCTGTTCCGGGACGACGCGGGTCGCACCACCCTGCCGGTCTACGCCGGCGAGCGCGAGCTGCTCGGCCGCCGCACGCCGCTCGCGCCC
>CAZMRP010000382.1:0-5578 GCA_964568275.1 uncultured Myxococcales bacterium | reverse complement strand
TGTGGCTGCTGGCCCTCGCGGTGCCGGCGGGCGCGGCCGCCGCGGACGTCGAGGACGACGCGGCGTGGGAGGACGGCCCGGGCGAGGCCTGGGCCACGGCGCCGGACAGCGGCGGCGGTCTGATCAACCTCACCGGCGAGTCGCCGGACGACGAGCAACTCGTGCCCTGGCGCGGCTCGGGTTTCACCTACCGCAACGTCGCCACGCTCGACAGCTTCGACAAGGACGCGCGGATGAGCTGGAACCCGTACTACGCCATGGAGTTCGGCTTCGCCGCCCGCTGGTGGTTCGACGAGATCTGGTCCGTCGGCGCACGGTTCGACGTGACCCGCGAGCTGACCGAGGCGGACGACACGACCTACGCCGGCGAGGCGGTGTTCCACGACCTGCGGCTGTCGGCGCGCGCCTCCAAATTCTACACCATCCCGGTGGTCGGCATCGACCTGTCGGCCGACCTGATCCTGACCCTGCCGACGAGCAAGCTCTCCTGGGCCCGCACGCTCGCGCTGGGCATCGGGCCCGGGGTGAGCGTCGCGCGGACCTTCGAGCTCCAGGGCCCGCTGACCATCGCCTACCACGTGCGCGGCACGGGGAACCTCCACGAGACGACGACGGCCCAGTACGAGACGCCGCTGATCCCCACCTGCATCTCGGACGGCGGCGGCTGCGAGGCGTTCCTCAACACCGGCCTGCGCAACGTGCGCGGCCGGATCCAGCACGGCGTCGACGTCTCCTGGGCGCCGCTGGAGTGGCTGGGGGTCTCGGCGGCCTTCGAGCACGTCGTCGACTGGCTGTACCCGATCGAGGAGGAGGACCCGCGGATCTCGTACCAGCCGGTGGACGCCACCGACCAGCGGCACGCCTCGGCCTTCGGCGTCGAGCTGACCTTCTCGCCGCTCCCGGCGCTCGAGATCGGCTTCGGCTACGAGACCGTCAGCCCGCAGCTCGCGCCCGACTCGACCTACTACAACCCGTTCTACAACCTGTACTCGACGCTGTATCTCGACCTGCGGCTCGACGCGGACGGCGTGCTCTCGCTGTTCACCGGTTCCTAGGGCCGCGCGACTGCTGCCACGGGAGGCCACACGCCATGGCGCGAACGATCCAGTTCACCGACGTGACGCTGCGGGACGGCCAGCAGAGCCTGGCGGCGACGCGGATGGCGGGCCCGCAGGCCCTGCGCGTCCTGTCGCTGATCGATCGCGCCGGCTACCGGGCGATGGAACTGTGGGGCGGCGCGACGCTCGATTCGTGCGTCCGCTTCGTCCACGAGGACCCCTTCGAGCGGCTGGAGAAGTTCCGCGACACGCTGGGCGGGCCGCGGAAGGTCCAGGCGCTGCTGCGCGGCCAGAACCTGTTCGGCTACCAGCCGTATCCGGACGACCTGGTGATCGCGTTCGTCAAGCAGGCCGTGGCGAGCGGCGTCGGGATCATGCGCATCTTCGACGCGCTCAACGACTTCCGCAACGTGCAGCTGCCGATGCTGGCGGTCAAGGCCTACGGGGCGCAGGCCGAGGCGGCGCTCTCGTACACCACCAGCCCGGTGCACACCACCGAGTACTTCGTGCGCTACGCGCGGCTGCTCGAGGAGCACGGCGCGGATCGGCTGGGGATCAAGGACATGTCCGGGATCCTCGAGCCGCAAGCGTGTCGCGACCTGGTGCGGGGGCTGCGGCAGGCGATCAAGCTCCCGATCGCGCTGCACACGCACACCACCACCGGCGTCGCCCTGCTCAACTCCGTGATCGGCATGCTGGAGGGGGTGGACTCCATCGACTGCGCGATCACGCCGTTCGCCGGCGGCAGCTCGCACGCCCCCGTCGAGGTGCTGGTCGTGTTCGCCGAGGCGCTCGGCCTGGAGCACGGGCTGGACAAGCCGCTGCTGCTGAAGATCCAGCACGAGCTGTTCGGGATCTTCGAGGAGCTGAAGCAGTTCATCCCGTACGCCGGCAAGTTCTACCGGCCCGTCGACTTCGCGGACGTCGATCGCAAGAAGGTCGAGCGGGTGCTGACGCTGGTGCAGTCCGGCCAGCGCGAGGACCTCGACCGGGCCCTGCCGCTGACGCGCGAGCTGCTCGCCGACCTGAAGTACCCGAGCTACGACGACAAGATCTTCAGCTCGCAGATCCCGGGCGGCATGTACACCAACCTGGTCAACCAGCTGAAGGAGATGGGGCGGCCGGAGATCCTGGCGCAGACGCTGGAGGAGGTCCCGCGGGTGCGGGCCGACGTGGGCTACGTGCCGCTGGTCACGCCGACCAGCCAGATCGTCGGCTCGCAGGCGGCGTTCAACGTGATCTTCGGCGCGCGCTACGGCTTCGCCTCCAACGAGTTCAAGATGCTGCTGCGCGGCGAGTTCGGCCGCACGCCCGCGCCGTGCAACCCGGAGATCGTTCGCCAGGTGCTCGGCGACGACGTGCAGCCGCAGGCCTACCGCGCCGCGGCGTACCTGCTGCCGGTGCTGGATGACCCCTGCGAGCTGCCGTTCGTCAGGACCCACAAGGACCGCCTGCTGCACCACATGCTCGGCCAGGCCGCCGACGGCTTCCTCCAGCGCAAGTACGGGCTCTAGCCGCCGTCCCGCAGGCGGTCGTCCGCGTGCACGACGACGGCGAGGTGGCGTTCCTGCTGACCCACCGCGAGGGCGGCGCCTACCTCACGACGGGCAACTCGATCCGCGACAACCGGTTCGTGGCGTCCTGCACGCCGCCCGCGGTGGGGCTCGGCTACTTCGCGGGGCGGGGCACGGGGTACGCGGCCGACGGCACGTGGTCGGCCGCGACGACGAACTACTTCACCGGCAACGACCCCTTCGGCTCGAACATCGGCTCGCAGCGCTGCGGCGGCAACTGGTACGCCGCCGACGCCGCCTGCCGCGAGGGCGCGCTCGAGCCGTCCTGCAACATCGACGACCCCCAGCACGAGGGCCCGGGCCACGACTGGGCCCGCAACGACGGTTGCCCGTTCTACGAGTGACCGCGCCTCCGCCCCCGGCGCCCACGCTGCACGGGGCGGCGCGTTCCTCGGCGGTTGGTCCCGCCGTCAAGGCGTGGAGGCGCACGTAGAGCCCGCCGGCACACATTGCGCCGGGGAACCGGGGCAATCCTGGCACTGGGTCCAGGGATACCCGGTGTAATCGAAGACCTCGTACCCCTCGCAGTCGGCGTTGGTCGTGCAGGGCTTCCCGCAGACCCGGGCGCCGATATCGTTGACGATGCACTGCAGGCCCTCGCGACACGGGCCCATGGCGCACGCGCCGCCGATCGTCACCCGGCCCTCCTCCGTCTCGTCCCCGCACCCGCCGGTGCCCGCGAGCAGCAGCATCAGGACCAGGCCGTACCGTGTGCAGCGTACGATCCGCATGTCGTTTCTCCTCCCCGGGCCTGGCCCGGTGTTCCGGCCGCGGTGCGGTCCTCCTCGATCGGTCGCTACTCGAAGTTTGCTCCGCATCTCATCCCTCGTCAATCGTGCGTCTCCGGTTGCGGCTCTTCGGGGGCGTCGTGCCCGTCGAGCGTCCCGCGGTCGGCGTCCGCCTCCTTCTCGCCAGTCGTCGCCGGCGGGTCGTCGGTCCGCGGGCAGGGCGGCACCGTCAGGCAGATCACGATGGACGCGACGACGACCGCCAGGAAGATGAGGGCCCTCTTCAGTTCCTTCGCCCGCGCCTTCCATCCGTTCTGCTTCTGGTGCGCCCGGTACTGGAGGTCCTGCTGGGCCTGCCTCTGCGACCGCTCCCGCTGCTGCTGCTCCTGCTCCAGGTCCCGGCGCGTCTTGAACTCGCCCGTGTAGCTGACCGTCCAGCGGCGCATGACCTTCGCCGGGTGCATCCGCGTCCAGAGCGCGTCCGGCAGGAAGACCTGGGCGGAGCAGTACGAGCAGGCGGGGGCGTCCGCGGGGTGTCGGCGGTGATCGTGAGCGCTCCGTTGCACTGCGGTTCGGGTGTCTGGAAGGAGCGATGCTGGTAGCGCGAGGGGATCCTCATCGCCCCTCTGGCCGCCAGGACCAGTTCCTCCGGCAGATCGGGAGGCCGCGAGTCGCCCTCGCAGTTCGGGCAGTGCACGCTGCGCGCCGGCCCGTTGATCGGTACGGGTTGGCTGCAGTGGTCGCAGGCGACGCTCATCGTCAGCGTGACGTGCCGGGCGGGCGGCTCGACCGGGCGCCACCCGATCGGCTCCTGCGCCGCGGCGGCAACGGCCGCTTCCGGAGCAGGCGCGGCTGCGGCCTCCGGGACTTCCTCCGGGCGCGGGAGCCTCTCGCCGCAGCTCCCGCAGAAGGCGAGGCGTCTGGTCGCCTCCGTGCCGCACTTCGGACAACGCATCGCCCTCCCTCCGACGGTCGCCGCAGTCACCCGCGACGGACGTGCCCCGAGCCGGCGCTACTGCTCGTCGTGCAGGTACGCGTTGTCGCAGACCAGCCCCTGGGGGTCGAAGTCGACGACCAGCGTGTCGGTCACGGTGCTTCCGCCGGCGACCGAGTGGGCGTAGGTGTAGGTCCAGCGCTGGGTGCAGCCGGCCGGGCTTCCGCTCACCGGCGCCACGGAGTACGGCTCGCCGAACCAGGCGCGGATATCCTGCTGCGTGTGGACGCCCCGCTGTACCTCGTTGGCGTGGGTCGTGTCCCACTGCCGCCCGGCGCTTCCGCACGCCGTCAGCCCGAGCGCCGCGACCAGGACCACCAGTGTCATGAGCTGTCGCATCGCGTGAACCCTCCCTCTCGCCGGCCGGCCTGCGTTCCGTTGCAGGCCCGCCGTTGGCCGGTCCGACGTCGGGGACGTCGGCGAACCGGAGCTTCATTCCGCTGGCGTGCTCCGTTCGTACGGAGCGTCGTCACCCCGATGGCGGCGACGATATCCCGTCCCGTCGCGACCGGTCAACGGTCGCCAAGCCGCGGGCCAAGCCTGGGCGCCAAGCCTGGGCGCCTTGACCTCCCCCGCCGGGTGGCCGAGACTCCTCGCCGGGCCGTCGGGCACGGCAGCGCACCCGAACGGGGCGAGGGCAGGGGCATGTCTCGAGCGGTAGATGAGATCCTCGAGGAGTTGCGCGGCTCGCGTCCGGGAGAGCCCGGGGAGTTCACCCTCGACCCGCGCCGGGCGAGGGAGCAACTCGGCCGCTTCCTGCTGACCGAGCCGACCGCGTACGTCCTGCTCTTCGTGCGCGCGGCGGCGCGGCGGGGGTGTCGCCGCATCGACTTCGACTTCGGCCGCCGCCGCCTCGAGCTGACCTTCGACGGCCCGGTGTTCCCGCCGTCGGACCTCGAGCGGCTCTACGAGGCGCCGTTCGACCGGGCGCTGGAGCGGGACTGCCCTGGGCTCCGCGAGCTGGCGCTCGGAATCGCCGTGGCCGCCCGACGTCTGTTCGGCGTCGTCGTGACCAGCGCCGACGCGGAAGGGCGCGGCGCGAGGCTCGAGGTCGTCGCGGGCGGGGACTTGCGGGTCGCACCCGTCCAGGGCGCGCCCCCCGGGACCCGCGTCGAGATCACGGGGCGGGGCGACGGGCAGGAGGGCACGCGCTCGCGGGACGGGCGCCGGGCCGAGGAGCGGCTGGTCCGCGAGCGGTGCCGGTTCGCCCGGGTGGACGTGCGG
>CAZMRP010000381.1:0-5598 GCA_964568275.1 uncultured Myxococcales bacterium | reverse complement strand
CGTTGCCGCCGGCGGCGCCGTTGCCGCCGCTGGTCGGGAGCCAGTTCCCGGCGGCGTCGAACGACCCGAGCACGTTCGTGCTGCGCGCCGCGGCGCTGGTCGGCATCGAGCCGTCACTGCCGGCCGTGCCGACCGCGCCGTCCCTTGCAATCAGGTCGCCCCAGTAGAAGCAGGTATCGGCGCACCAACTGGTCCCGCCGGCCCCGCCGGCTGCCCCGCCGCAGGAACCGCTCGCGCCGGCATTCGCCCCGCAGCCGTAGGACGTCCCGCCGGCACCACCCGCGCAGGAGCAGCTCGTCGTGGTTCCGGCCGCGCCCGCCGCGCCCGGACCGCCCTGGCCCGCGTTGATTTCCATCGCCCGGAGCACCAGACGGCCCGTCGCCGGCGTGGCGAGGACCAGCAGCGCCACCGACTCCTCCCCAGGCGCGGTCATCGTCGGACCCTGGATCGTCAGCAACTCGAGAACCGTGTCGAGGGTGATCGCGTTCGCCCGGACGGCGGGCGAGACGGTCGAGGTGATCACCGTGGCGGCGATCGGCCGGTCGCGGACCCACGAGGTGTCGTAGCCGGCGTACAGGCTCACGCCCTCGCGCAGTTCCAGCGACGTCGTCCCCTGGTTGTACGTCCCCTCGGCGACCAGCACGTAGCACTTGGGGTCGCAGGCGTCGGCGATCTCGATGGCGCGGGCCAGTGTCGCGACCGGGTCGACGACGAGGCCGCCGTCGCTGCCGCGCGTGCCGAGGCCCGTGGCGGTGTCGTCGCCCGTCGACTCGGAAACGAACACGGCCATCGTCAGGTCGCCGTCCACACCGTCGCAGTTCGCGTCCACGGCCAGCAGGTCGGGTCCGTCGACCCCCCCGGGGTGGATCGCGGCGTCGGAGTCCATGCAGTCGGTGTCGTTCGCCACGTAGCCCGTGGGGGCCGCGCAGGCGACGACGGTGTCGGCCGGGTCGCCGAAGGTGTCCCCGTCCGAGTCCCGGTAGTAGTTCACGGCGTCGATCGCGGTGTCCTCGTCGGTCGTGCCGTCGCAGTTGTCGTCCACGCCGTTGCACAGTTCGGCCGACCCGGGGTTGACTGTCTCGGCGGTGTCGTCGCAATCGCCGCCGAACGGCGTGTACCCGGTGGGCATCGAGCAGGCCAGCACCTCGCCCGCGTCGTCGCCGTAGCCGTCCAGATCCTCGTCCGGGTAGTACGCGGTGGCGCCGGTGGCGCCCGCCTCGTCCGTCTCCCCGTCGCAGTCGTCGTCGGCGCCGTTGCAGACCTCCTCGGTGTCCGGGTTGATGTCGCCGTCACCGTCGTCGCAATCGTCGTCGTTGTCCACGTAGCCGGCGGGCTGGGCGCAGGCGGTCCGCGTCGCGTCCGGGTCGCCGAACTCGTCGCCGTCCGTGTCGGCGTACCAGGTGCTGGCGTCGAGGGCCGAATCCTCGTCGGTCGTGCCGTCGCAGTTGTCGTCCACCCCGTTGCAGTACTCGTGGGCGCCCGGGAAGACGTCGGCGTCGGTGTCGTCGCAGTCCTCGCCCTCGGGGTAGGTGTCGCCGTCGGCGTCCACCGGCGGCGAGTCGGGGGTGTCGGTGGCCTCCCCGTCGTCCTCCACGTCGTCACCGGTTTCGCCCTCGGCCGTGTCTGCATCGCCCGTGTCGGTTCCCGTGTCGGTCGTCGAGTCGTCCCCGCCGCAGGCCAGGTTCCATCCGCAGAGTGCCAGCACCGACAGGAGCAGTCCGAGCTTCTTCATCGTCCTTCCTCTCTTTCGCGCGCCCAAGGACACCGGGCGCCACAGGGACAGCGGCCGTTCGGCTTCCCCCGGGACGCTCCTGAGGATTGATCCGAGAACCCTCAACGACGGCGCCGACCGAACCGAATTGACCCGCATCGTGCGCTGTTTGCGGGTGGTGCGGCAAGCGGAGTCGACGCCCCGAGGAGGGGGGAACGACGATGACGTTCGGGCGAACCCGGTGCGGTTCGGCGGGGCCGCGCAGCCCCGGGGCCGTCCGGTCGGTGGTCAGCGGGGCGGGCCGCGGCGGACGCGTTGCCAGAGGCGGGCGGCGTGCTCGCGGGCGCGCTCCATCACCGCTCCCTCGTCGACCGTCTGCAGCCGGCGGTCGCGCAGCAGCACGCGCCCGCGGGCCACGACGTGCACCACGTGCCGCGCGTCGAGGCCGAACTGCAGGTGTCCGTGCAGGTTGTTCGCGCGCAGCGGCGTCGGCGACGGGTAGTCGAACACCACCAGGTCGGCCGGCGCTCCGGGCGCCAGCACGCCGAGCCGCGTGCCGAAGACCCGCGAGGCGAGGCGCGCCGTGCCGTCGATGGCAATGGCCTGCACCTCGGCCCACCCGCGGCGCGGGTCGCCCGTCGCGTGGCGCTGGAGCAGGCTCGCCACCTTCAGCTCGCGCAGCACGTCGGCGGTGTAGCCGTCGGTGCCGAGCCCCACGGTCACGCCCCGCTCGAGCAGGTCGAAGACGGGGGCGAAGCCCACCGCGTTCCCCATGTTCGACTCGGGGTTGTGCGCCACCAGCGTCTTGGTGCGCGCCAAGAGGCCGATCTCGCGCCGGTCGACGTGCACGCAGTGCGCGGCGAGCGTGCGCGGCCCGAGCGCGCCGAAGCGGTGCAGCCGCTCCACCACCCGTTCGCCGTGGCGGCGCAGGTTGTAGCGCACGTCGGCGCCGTCCTCGGCCACGTGCAGGTGCAGCCCGAGCTTCGCCGCGCGGGCCGCCTCGACGCACTCCCCCAGCGTGCGGTCCGAGACCGTGAACAGCGCGTGGATCCCGAACATCGGCGTCACGCCGTCGGACGGCCGGCGCTCCAGCGCGCGGGCCAGGCGCAGGTTCTCCTCGATCCCGGCGCGCGTGGCGGCGACGCCGTCCCGGTCGCTGACCTCGTAGCACAGCGCCGCCCGCACGCCGACGCGCTCCACGGCGCGCCGCAGGGCGCCCAGGCTGCCGACGCAGGCGTAGGGGCTGGCGTGGTGGTCGACGATCGTCGTCACGCCGCAGCGCACGCAGTCGATCAGGCCCACCAGCGCACTGACCTCGTGGTCGTCCCGCTCGAGCAGCTTGTCCAGCCGCCACCACAGCCGCTCCAGGATCTGCACGAAGTTGCGCGCCGGCTCGCCCGGCACGGCCATCCCGCGGGCCAACGCCGAGTACAGGTGGGTGTGGGCGTTGATCAGGCCGGGCAGGATCACGGCGTGGTCGGTCGACAGCGTGCGCGCCTTGGGGGCGCGGCGCCGGAGCGCGGCGTAGGGGCCGAGCGCCTTGACCCGGCCGTGCTCGACCAGCACGCCGGCGCGCTCGAGCATCCGGTGCGGGGTGAAGATCGTCGCCGGGCCGACCAGCAGCGGGGGCGGGTCGGCCGCGGCCGTCGCGGACGGTCCGGGTTTCGCCGCGGGACTCACCGCAGCGCCTCCATCCGGATGCAGCCGGGGACCGGGCAGACCAGCCGGCACAGACCGCAGCCGACGCACTTCTCGTCGTCGACCCGCGGCGTGCGGTCGGCCTCGGCGCGGATGGCGCGGTGGCCGCCGTCGCGGCAGGCGACGACGCAGCCGTCGCAGCGCACGCAGAGGTCGAGGTCGATCCGCGAGCGGATCTTCGCGTCGCGCGGCAGCTCGTCGTGCCCGACGATGTGCGGCAGCGCGCGGCCCACCAACTCCGTGGCGCGGGCCAGGCCCCGGCGGTCGAGGTACGCGGCGAGTCCCTCGCAGAGGTCGTCGATGATCCCGTAGCCGTAGTGCATCACCGCCGTGCAGAACTGCACGTTGCGCGCGCCGACCGCCAGCAGTTCCACCGCGTCGGCCCAGGTGACCGGGCCGCCGGTGCCGGTGATCTGCGCCCCGGTGTGGCGCGCGATCTCGGCGATCGTGCGCAGCGTGATCGGCCGGATCGCCGGTCCCGACATCCCGCTGTAGGTCGTCTTGCCGCCGCAGTCGGGGTGGGGGACGAACGTCGCCAGGTCGATGCCCATCAGCGACGGGATGGTGTTCGAGGCGCAGACGCCGTCGGCGCCGGCATCCAGCACCGCGCGCGCCACCTCCACCACGTCCGCCACCTGCGGGGTGAGCTTGATCACCACCGGGATGCGCTTCGCCGCCGCCTTGACCCAGCCGGCGACGGTGCGCGAGGCCTCGACGTCCTGCCCGAGCATCGCGCCGGGACGGCTGCCGAGAGTGCCCTGCGGACAGGAGAACGAGCACTCGATCAGGTCGGCGCCGGCCGCCTCGAGCCGCCGCACGAGCTGCTGCCAGTCCTCCTGCTTCGCGCCCATGATCGAGCCGATCACCACGCGGTCGGGGAACTCGCGCTTGAGCGCCGCAACCCGCTGCTCGACGACGTCGATGTGGTGCTCGGAGATCAGGTCGATGTTGCCCAGGCCGACCACGCGCCGGCCGTCGATCTCGAGCGAGGACATCATCGGATAGGCCAGCGGGACCGCGGTGCCCTCGACCGAGGTGGTCTTGAGCACCGCGCCGGCCCAGCCGGCGCGGAAGGCGTCGCGCACCATCTCCAGATCGTCCGACGGCGGTGCCGCGGCCAGCACGAACGGGTTGGCGAAGCGCACGCCGCAGAACTCCACCGACAGGTCGGCCCTCGGCCGTTCGTAGACCTCGCAGCCCTCGACCATCGGGGCCGCGCAGGCCGCGGCGCCCGCCGGGCCGCCGGCGGCGAGGGTGGCCATCGGCTTGGTCGGGGCGGACTGCGTCGAGAGCGCGCCCGAGGCCCCGTCGAGGTACTCGTCGATCGCCAGGGCGATGCGCTTGCCTTCGCCCACCGCGGCGACCACGGTGCCGGGGCCGCTGACCACGTCCCCGCCCGCGAACACCCCGTCGGCGGCCGTGCGGCCGTCACGGTCGATGGTCTGGATCCAGCCGCCGCGGGCGGCCGACAGGCCGAGCGTGTCCGCCGGGCGGGGATCGAGCCCCACGGCGGCGACGAGCGTGTCGACTTCCAACTCCAGCGGCCGGCCGCGCACCTCGAACTTCATCGCCGAGCGCCCTGCGGCGTCCCAGCGCACGCGCTGCAGCCGCAGGCCGGAGACCTTGCCGTCCCCGAGCACCGCCGCGGGGACCACGTTGAACAGGAACTCGACCCCTTCCTCGAGCGCCTCCTCGACCTCCTGGCCGTAGGCCGGCATCGCCTCGCGGCTGCGGCGGTAGGCCAGCGTCACCTCGGCGCCGAGGCGGCGGGCGACGCGCGCGGCGTCGAGCGCCACGTCGCCGCCGCCGACGACGACGACCCGCGGGCCCAGCTCGGCGGCGCCCGTGCGACGGGCGGTCTCGAGCAGTTCGAGCGGGGAGACGACGCCGGGGAGGTCCTCGCCCGGGATGCCGAGCTTGCGGGCGGCCCAGGTGCCGGTGGCGACGAAGACGGCGGCGAAGCCCTCCTGGCGCAGCGCGGCGAGGTCGGTGACGGGTGTGCCGAGCCGGAACTCGACGCCGAGCCGCCGGACCACGTCGAGCTCGAAGTCGACCACCTCCTCGGGCAGGCGGAACGCCGGGATGACGCGGCGGAGCATGCCGCCGGCCTGGTCGGCGGCGTCGAACACCACGACGCGGCGGCCGCGCAGCGTCAGCTCGGCGGCGCAGGCCAGACCGGCGGGGCCGGC
>CAZMRP010000380.1:146-5606 GCA_964568275.1 uncultured Myxococcales bacterium | reverse complement strand
GGCGGGGCGCGCGTCCCGGGCCTCGCCGCGTTCCTGACCCAACGCCTCGGCCTGCCCGTCGAACGGCTGGCGGACGTGGTGCCGCCGCCGCCGGGCACGCCCGCCGAGTCGTTCCCGTCGTTCGCGCAGGCGATCGGGCTGGCGCTCGAGCCCGGGGCGCCGCGCTCCCAGCGGCTCGACCTGCGCAAGGGCGACGCGCGCTACCGCGGCGACCGGGCGGCGATCCTCGGCCAGCTCCGCAACGGGCTGATCGCCGCGGGCGTCGCGTTCGTGGCGTGGCTGTTCTCCGCCTGGGCCGAGGGCCGGTCGCTGGACAAGGAAGCGGCCCAGCAGCGCGCGGCGCTCGAGCGGGTGACGCTCGAGGTGATGGGCAAGAAGTACTCCGACTTCGGCCTGGTGCGCTCGCTGCTGGGCAAGACCGGCGCCGGGGTCGAGGGACCGGTGCCGGAGCTGGACGCCCTGGACGTGCTGGCCGAGCTGGCCCGCACGATGCCGTCGGACATCCGGAACAACATCACGCTCCTGACCATCGAATCCGGCAAGCTGGCGATCAACGGGCTGACGCGCAACGCCGAGGAGGCCTCGCGGATCCCGGAGGTGCTGAAGGAGTTCCAGCGCTGCGTGCGCGACGTCGGCACTCTCTCCGGCTCGGGTTCGGAAGGCAACTACTCGTACCAGATCGAGGCGACGACGCGCTGCCCGTAGGGCGGCGGAGGACGGCGAACACGATGGCCGGAACCTGGAGCAACCTGACCGCCGGAGTGCGACGACGCCTGGGAGACCTGACGCCGCGCGAGCAGCGCGCGTTGGGCACGCTGGCCGCCGTCGTCGTGCTGTTCGCGGTGGCGATCACCGCGTACCTCGTGCAGTCCGGGCTCGGCGAGAAGGAGGCCCGCAACAACGACCAGGCGACCGTGCTGAGCCTGGTGCGCGAGAAGGGCAAGGACCACCGCAACCGGGTGGCCGAGCAGGAGGAACTGAACCGGCGGCTGGGGGCGACGATGCCGCCGCTGCCGAGCATCCTCGGCGAGACGCTGGCCGAGCTGGGCCAGCAGCGGCAGGACTTCCAGGAGCTGCCGCCCGAGGCGGTGGGCCCGGAGGGCCAGCGCCGCAAGCCGTGGCTGCGCCAGGCGGTGAAGTTCCCGCTGCGCAAGGTCTCGGCCCTGACCGTCTACGACCTGCTGCTCAAGCTGCGCGAACGGTATCCCGACCTGCCGCTCGCCGTCACCAAGCTCGACATGCGCCTCGACCGTTCCGAGGACGCGCTGTACAACGTCGAGCTGGTCGTCTCGCTGTACCGGATGGCCGAGCAGCAGCGCAAGACCGACGAGGACGACGCGCGCGGCGGCAAGGCCGCCGGCGGACGCGCCACCAAGAACGAACGGGACCTGGTGGGGCCATGAAGACCTGGCAACGCCGCCTGCTGCTCGGGCTCGGCTACGGCCTGCTGTTCGTGGTCTCGTTCGTGGCCTTCCTCTACCTGTCCTTCCCCTGGGACCGCTCGGCCCGCTACGTCGAGGCGGCGCTGGCCAAGCAGCTGGACATGGACGTGCGGATCGGCTCCATCTCGCCGAGCTGGTTCACCGGGATGGAGCTGCGCGACGTGACGCTGCGGGCCCGCAAGCCGGACCGCCAGGGACACGTGCGGACGATCCACGCCGACCGGCTCGTCGCCCGCGCGTCCCTCGGCACCCTGTTCGGCGGCGACGTCGACGTGGACTTCACGGCGGAGATGATGGGCGGGAAGATCGAGGGCCAGATCTACCGCGCGAAGCAGGACACCCGCCTGGTCGCCGGGCTCGACGGACTGTCGCCCGACGAGGTCAGCTTCCTGCGCGACATGGTCGGACTGCCGATCAAGGGCGGCCTCGGCGGGCGGGTCGACCTGACCCTGCGCGACCACAAGTTCGCCAAGGCCGCCGGGACGATCGAGCTCACCGCCCGCGGCATCGTCGTCGGCGACGGCAAGGCCCGCCTCAAGCTCAAGGTCAAGCCCCAGTACGCCGAGTTGCAGGAGTTCCTCGATCGCGAGGACCAGGGCGTGGCCCTGCCGCCGATGAAGGTCGGCACCGTCATCCTCAAGGCCCGCGTGTCGCACGGCTCCGCCCGCATCACGCAACTCGAGGCGACCTCGGAGCACATCGAGTTCAAGGGCGAGGGCGAGCTCAAGCTGGCCGACCCGGTCACCGCCTCGCAGAGCGCGATCTACATCATGTACAAGCTGACCGAGGCCTACGAAGCCATCGACAGCGAGACGCGTGCGATGATGGAGAACATGCGCACCTCGCCCAACTACCGCCGCGCGCTGCGCACGGACGGCTTCTTCGGTTTCTGCCTGACGGGCGTGCTGCGCGAGCGGATCCGTCCGTTGCCGGCCCGCGACGGCTGCCCGGACCACCCGCCGCCGGAGCCGGTGCCGCCGCCGGCGCCGGGCGCTCCCCCGGTCGTACCGCCGCCGGGTCCGCCGCCGACCGTGGTGCCCGCCGTCAGTCGCCGCCCGGAGGCCTGGAACTGCCCGGCGCCCGTGTGGACGTGATGGTCGTCCGCCGCAAACCCGCCCCGTGCCCGGCCGTGATCGACGTGCGCTTCGCCGCGCTGCCCCCCGGCTCCTGGCGCCCGTCGCGCATCACCGTCGTCCGCTGGTTGCGCCGCATGGCGGCCCTCGAGACGCCGGCCTCGGTGGAGCTCTCCGTGCTGCTCACCGGCGACGGCGAGATCCGGCGGCTCAACCGGATCTACCGGCGCATCGATCGCGCGACCGACGTGCTCTCGTTCGGCATCCCGCGTCGCGGCCCCCGCGGGCCCCGACCCGCGCAGCCCCTCGGCGACATCGTCGTCTCGCTCGAGTCCTGCCGCCGGCAGGCCCGCACGCTGCAGGTGCCGGCCCGGCGCCGGCTGGCCCACCTGCTGGCCCACGGCCTGCTGCACCTGATGGGGCGCGAGCATCGGACGGTGCGGGCCCTGGCGGCGATGGAGCGCCGGGCCGCGCTCCTGGTGGACGAGGCGTTCGGTACCGACGCGAAACCGGCTCGCGCCACCCGTCGTTGAACCCCGCGGAAATCGGCCGCGGGACGCTCCCCGGACCCGCCTGTGGAGATGACGGGGGATTGGCTGTGGATAACGTCTCGAGGAAGGGCGCCTGCCTGGGACACGTCATGGGCGCATTCGGATCCGATGTCACACAATCGTGACGAACCCTGATGGTCTAACATACTGCAATCACTGGTTATAGAAAGCACGGAGTACGCATATGGGTGAACCACCCCTGCCTGCCTACCCCGCCCTCCTCGGACCCCGTCGGGCTGTGGAAAACCGGTGGAGAAGAGCGCACGGATCGGTGGTCTTCGACGAGTGGCTTTCGGAGCGGATGGGGAGGCAGGGGGCATTGACAAGAGGGTGCCGGTGATTATGGTGCCCGCGCCCGACGATAGGCGGCGAGACCGCCGCTCCGGGAAAGCGCACGGCGCCAGGCATGGTGGCGAGGTCGCCCCAGGGCGCTGCGGCAGGAAGCCGGGCGGAGAAGGGATGGAGGTTCTGAGATGCCAGCGAAAGCCTTGAAGTTCCACCAGAGCGCTCGGGAGCGGATCCTGGCCGGCGTGAACATCCTGGCCGACACGGTCAAGGTGACGCTCGGGCCGCGGGGTCGCAACGTCGTGCTGGAGAAGTCGTGGGGCAGCCCCACGGTGACGAAGGACGGCGTGACCGTGGCCAAGGAGATCGAGGTCGAGGACCGCTTCGCGAACATCGGCGTGCAGATGGTGAAGCAGGTCGCCTCGAAGACGTCCGACGCGGCGGGCGACGGGACGACGACGGCGACGGTGCTGGCGCAGGCGATCGCGCGCGAGGGGACGAAACTGCTGGCGGCGGGCGCCAACGCGATGGAGGTCAAGCGCGGCATCGACCAGGCGGTCGAGGCGGTGGTGGCCGAGTTGAAGAAGATGTCGACGCCGACCAAGGGCAAGAAGGACATCGAGCAGGTCGGGACGATCTCGGCGAACGGCGACGAGACGATCGGCAAGCTGCTGGCCGAGGCGATGGACAAGGTCGGCAAGGAAGGCGTGATCACCGTCGAGGAAGCGAAGTCGATGGAGATGGAGCTCGAGGTGGTCGACGGCATGCAGTTCGACCGCGGCTACATCTCCCCGTACTTCGTCACCGACCCCGAGCGGATGGAGTGCGTGCTCGACGATCCGTACATCCTGATCCACGAGAAGAAGATCTCGGCGATGAAGGACCTCGTCCCGGTGCTCGAGGCGGTGGCCCGTTCGGGCAAGCCGCTGCTGATCCTCGCCGAAGAGGTGGAGGGCGAGGCGCTGGCAACGCTGGTGGTCAACAAGATCCGCGGAACGCTCAAGGCCGCCGCCGTCAAGGCCCCCGGCTTCGGCGACCGCCGCAAGGCGATGCTCGAGGACATCGCGATCCTCACCGGCGGCAAGCTGATCGCCGAGGAGGCCGGGATCAAGCTCGACAGCGTCACGCTCAAGGACCTCGGCCGCTGCAAGAAGATCGTCATCACCAAGGACGACACGACGCTCGTCGACGGCACCGGCAAGCAGGACGACATCAAGGGCCGCATCGCCCAGATCCGCGCCCAGATCGAGAAGACCACCTCGGACTACGACAAGGAGAAGCTGCAGGAGCGCCTGGCCAAGCTGGCCGGCGGCGTGGCGGTGATCCGCGTCGGCGCGGCGACCGAAACCGAGATGAAGGAGAAGAAGATGCGCGTCGAGGACGCGCTGCACGCGACCCGCGCGGCCGTCGAGGAGGGCATCGTCCCCGGCGGCGGCGTGGCCCTGCTGCGCTGCATCCCCGTCGTCAAGGCGCTCCAGGCCGCGGGCGACCGGAAGTTCGGCATCAACATCGTCGCCCGGGCGCTCGAGGAACCCCTGCGGATGATCGCCAAGAACGCCGGCGTCGACGGCGCCGTCGTCGTCTCCAAGGTCGTCGAGGGCAAGGGTCCCTTCGGCTTCAACGCCCAGACCGAGACCTACGAGAACCTGCTCGACGCGGGCGTGCTCGACCCGACCAAGGTCGTCCGCGTCGCCCTGCAGAACGCCGCCTCGATCGGCGGCCTGCTCGTCATGACCGATGCCATCATCACCGACAAGCCCAAGAAGTCCTCCGGCGGTGGCATGCCCGACATGGGCGGCATGGGCGGCATGGGCGGCATGGGCGGCATGGGCGGCATGGGCGGCATGGGCGGCATGGACGACGACATGGGCATGGGCGACCTCGACTAGCCGCCCGCCTCACCCCCCAGCGCAGTTCTAGCAGACCGTCACCGTCGGATTGCGGCTGCAGTCGTAGTCGTCGCAATCCGTGTAGCCGTCACCGTCGTTGTCCCGGCCGTCGCTGCACAGCGCGTCGGTGTTCTCGACTCCCGTCGAGCCGCAGACCGTCACCGACGGATTGCGGCTGCAGTCGTAGTCGTCGCAATCCGTGTAGCCGTCACCGTCGTTG
>CAZMRP010000379.1:3268-5640 GCA_964568275.1 uncultured Myxococcales bacterium | reverse complement strand
ACCCGACGGCCTACGAGTTCACCTACCTGTGGGCGGCGCGCACGCTGTTCTACTGGTGGCGCGACGAGGGCAAGGCGGTGGAGCAGCCGCTCAGCCCGTGCTACCTCAACATCATCAATCCGGCCGACATCGCGCTGGGCGAGGCGGGGACGACCGACCTGGTGCGCGTGCTGCGCGACGTCGGCGACCGGATGCCGTGGCTCGGATCGCTGGCCGAGTGTCTGGCCGAGACGCCCGGGGAGCCGGTGCTGCCGCCGCCGGGCCTGCGGCCCTGAACGGAACCGCTCGCTGCGACCTGCGTCGAGCGTGCTCTGCGCCGTCCCCGCCGCTGCGGGCGGTCACGGTGTTCCGGAGGCTTCGCCGCAGGTTCCGCGGTGTCGGCCGTGGTGGAGCCGTGGACTTCGTTCAGCGCGCCGGCGGCTCGCTCAACGTGCAGGTCCACCTCGTCGCGCCCTCCGGTCGGCTCCCCCCGGTTGCCTCCCCGCGGGTTTCACCTTAGATTGCCGGTTCCCACCGCCGGCCGAGCTGGATCGGCGGCGGCGCGAGGACCCCATGGCCCAACGACCCCACGGAAACTACACCGACGACCCCAACGACATGAGCGAGATGCTCCAGGAGCTGCGGATCCTCCTCCAGGGCGCCCAGGTCCTGACCGCCTTCCTGGTCGTCCTCCCGTTCTCCGCCGGCTTCGCCGCCATCGCCGACGCCGAGAAGTGGGTCTACGCCGTGACCTTCTTGAGCTCGCTCACCAGCCTGATCCTCTTCAGCGCCCCCGCCGTCCACCACCGCCTCGAACGCCCGCTGCAGGACCGCATCGCCTTCAAGGACTTCGCCAGCCGCATGATGGTCGTCGGCCTGGCGCCCCTCTCCCTCGCCCTCGTCCTGGCCACCCAACTCGTCACCTCGGAGGTCGTCGGCGAGTGGCCCGCCGCAGGCCTGGCCGCCCTGATGGCCGCCTTCCTCGCCTCCGTCTGGTTTGTGCTGCCGCTCGTACGCCGCCGCCGCGCATGACACCGCGACGCCGGAACCTGACCCCGTCAGCACGCCAGCGCCAACCGCAATCCCCACCCCGACCGACCAACCCCCACGTCCCCGCCGAACACCGCCGGCGCCACCGCCAACATCGAAGCACTCCCGCAACCCGACGTCGCCCCGGCAACGCGCTCCGCCGATCCCCGCGACAGGATCCAGATCGGAATCCCCCGCAGCAACGCCCCCGCCCCAACCCCGATGAACGAGTGCTGCAACGTATCCGCCAGCGCGGCGAGCTGCCGCTCGCCGCCATGTTGAACTCGTAGCTCCCCGCCAGGAACTTGTACGAACCGGCCGACACCTCCACCCGACACCGCGTCCGACACACCGCCTCCGCCGCCGTGATGTTCGCCGAGTACCCGCCCCGGCCGTACGCCGTCGCCTCCAACACCACCCGCGAGATCCGCAGCCCCATCTCCTCCGACTCGAACACGCCCGACCCGACCCACGACGCCGAGGACTTCGTCCTGGCGTTCGGCACCGGGATCACGCGTTCTTCCGAATCCCGCAAGGGCGGCCGGCCTCCTCGCGGGATCTGCGTCCTGTTCCTTGCCGCGTCGCAGAAGATGGTCGACGATCGCCTGGACTCGCGCGTTTCCAGTCTCACTTCCGGCGGGACCGTGCGGCCTCCAGGAAGGAGAAATCATCGAGGTCCTTGTCGCCCGTCAGCCGCGCATGGCCGTGATAGATGACGGCCTCGCCGCCGACGCCGTTCATCCCCGCGACCGGCGGCGTCGACGCAGATGCACGAGGAGCAGGCCGCCGAGTCCCGCGAGGCCCGATCGGGCCACTGCCCCCGCACCCGCGACGGCGCAACCACCAACCTCGTCCGTCCTTGGACCACGATCCGTAGGTTGTGGCGGCCCTGCCTTCCCGTCAGGAGTCCATCGCCGAGTCCATGGCCGAGGTCGTGAGTCTCCGACCGTCGTGCAGCCTTCCCCTTGCCGTGCCGCAGAACCTGCGTTGAACGTCACATTCCAACGGCAGGGTGATGGACAGCCTCCATCCGCGCCGTCCGCTCGTCCGCCCGCACCCGCGCCAGGTCGTCCAGCGCCGCCTGGAGCTCCCGCGGGCGCACGCCGAAGGCGCGGCGGATCCGCAACGATCCCACCCCGGCAATGCCGAGGACGTGCCGCGCTGCTTCGGCCCAGGGGTCGTGTATCATGAGCTCCGGCAGGTGATTCGCGAGATGCCGAGCGTCCGCACATCTCATCGCGAAGGGAGACCGACGTGAAGTCATCCTCTTGGGTCTGGTGTGCGCTGAGCCTGCTCCTCGCGTTGGCGCCCTCGTGTGGCGGCGGCGGCGAGCAGGGCGATGATGGAGCGAGCGAGACCGACGC
>CAZMRP010000379.1:0-3168 GCA_964568275.1 uncultured Myxococcales bacterium | reverse complement strand
GGACACGTCGAGCGAGACCGACGCGGACACGTCGAGCGAGACCGACGCGGACACGTCGAGCGAGACCGACGCGGACACGACCGAGGGCCCTTGCATCGACGACACCACGTGCAGCGACCTCGGTCTGGTCTGCAACGAGAGCTCGGGCGACTGCGTGGTCGCGGATTGCGTGGGCGAGCCCGACTTCACGCTGTGCGAGACGGTGACGAGCCCCGATCGCGCCTACGACATCTGCGTGAACGAGGCCTGCGTGTCGCCGGGCTGCGGCGACCTGACCTGCAACGTGCCGGCGCCCCACTTTCCCCTTGCCGACACCAGCCAGCGGCAGTGCTACGACGCGGCGGCGGCGATGGCCTGTGCGTCGGCGGGGCAGCCCTTCCACGGCCAGGACGCGCAGTCCGGCTGGGACACGACCCACGCGGCGAACGAGCGATTCACCCGCGAGCCGGGCGCGGCCGGCCAGCCGGTCGTCACCGACAACGTCACGGCGCTCGTCTGGCAAGGCTGCTCGCTCGGGCTCTCGGGCGACGACTGCACGACCGGCTTCGCGACCAAGGCCGCGTGGGTCGATCAGCTCGCCGGCTGCGACGCGCTGAGCTGGGGCGGCCACGACGACTGGCGGCTGCCGGATCCCTACGAGCTGCAGACGCTCGTGGACCGAGAGACCGCGAGCGTGCCGGCGGTCGACACGACGGTGTTCCCGGCGACGGCGCTCGATTGGTACTGGTCGTCGTCGTCCAGCGTCGACACGACGTGGGCGTGGACCGTGCATTTCGGGTTCGGCACCGTGGCCTCCGACGTCAAGGCGAACACTCGCTCTGCGCGCTGCGTTCGAGCCGGAACGCTGCAAGCCCGGCACTTCGAGCCCTCGACGCTCGCGGGCGATCGGATCGTGACGGACACGCAGAGCGGGCTGGTGTGGCAGGGCTGTCCCGCGGGCACGTCGGGCGACGACTGCGGGACCGGGTTCATCACGTGGTTGACGTGGGAGGCCGCGCTCGCCCATTGCGAGGGGCTCTCGTGGGCCGGGCTCGACGACTGGCGGCTGCCCAACATCAACGAGCTGCAGAGCATCGTCGACTATCGGTACGAATCGACGAGCGTCGATCCCGACGTGTTCCCGGGCCTGTCGAGCAACGGCTGGACGTCGACGACCCGCCCGTCCTTCATGTCCTCCGCGATGGCCGTGAACTTCGAGTACGGCACCACCCATGCGCCCGGCAAGGCCGAGGCGGGCGGGTCGGCGCGGTGTGTTCGCGACCCCTGACGGCCACGGCGCGGGGACGGCGGACTACGGGGAAGAAGGCACGAACCGCTGGAACCAGAGCGCCTGCGGTTCGTCGCCGACCGACGCCGCGTAGACCGCAGCGAAAGCGTCGCCCGCCCAGGCCAGCCCGAGCATCCAGCACGATTCCGTCGGCAGCGGGTCGGGGCGGAGCCAGTCGCCGACCGGCGTCCCGCGCTCGTCCAGGCGCAGGAAGCCGACGTCGCCGCCGCGCGCGAGCAGCGCCGCCCCCCGATCGCCGACCGCGAAGTCGATGCCGACCACCCAGCCGGCGCCGAGCGGGCGGCACGCGGGCGGGCCGGCCATCGCGCCGATCGCCGCGAACGGCGCGGTGCACGCCGGCTGCGGGTCGCCCCACGGGGCGTAGACATCGATGTGGGGCCAGGCGGCCAGCCAGCCGCCGCCGGGGAGCGCGGCGAGCAGGCCGTGATCCGTCAGGTCGAGGTCGCCCGCGGGGACCACGACCGACAGGTCGGACGCGACGTGGACGAACCGGTAGACACACTCGTCCCGGTACGCGTCGATCGGTCGCTTGCGGGCGAAGGCGACCCCGAACCCGTCCGCCCCGGCGGAGAGGCTCGGCCAGCTTCCGGCGTCGGCGTCGAGCGTCAACGGTCCGGGAAACCCCGTCGTGCGGCCGTCCCGTCCGACGCGTCGCACGTGCACCTGGCCGACGCCGTCTCCGCAGGTCGACACGGTCGGATAGCCGGGAGGGTTGTCGTACCAGGCGAGCGCGTAGCCGTCGGAGGTCACGTCGGCGGAGGGCAGCGCCGAGTTCGGACCGTCGACCACCACGACGGCGGCGTCCAGCGGGGTCCCCTCTTCGTCGAAGTGCTGCAGTCGAATCCCCTCGTCCGGCATCGCCCAGAAGAGCGCGAGGCGCTCGCCCGTCCAGCGCAGGGAAGCCCCCTGGATCTGGTGGTCGCCGTGGGCGACCGCGGTGCGCCCGAGCGGCGTTCCGTCGGGGGCGAACCGGCGCAACTCGAGGCCCTGGCTTTCGTACGAGCCGCCGACGACCAGGGTCGGGGCCAGGGCGTAGACCGAGCCCGTCCAGACCAGCGGGAGCCGGCCGTTGAGATCCACCAACTGCCCGATCTCCTCGACGCGCACGGGCGGCGCCTCCGCGACGTACGGGCGCGCCTCGCCGGCCGGGACGGCGGGCGAGGCACCGGCGCCTCGCCGGCAATCCCACGCGCACTCGTCGCCGTCGAAGCGGTTCCCGTCGTCGCACTCCTCGTCGTCCTGGAGCAGCTTGTCGCCGCAATGGACGAGCGTCGGGACCGGCACCTCCGCTTCGCCGTCGGCGTCTCCGGGAGCTTCGGGCGTCGAGAAGTAGCACCCGAACGTCGTGGCCGCAGCGGCCATCCAGGACGAGAGGGATGGAGCGCGAAGTGGAGCCATTCGTACCTCCGTGCCGCGGCCCGGGCGTCTCGGGCGCCAGCATCCAGTGGAGCACGCCGATCGCTTCCGCGCAATGCGGGCGGCACGCATGCGGGCGGCACGCAGGCAGCGCGAACCGCCGGCCCGTGTCCGCTCAGCCCGGCATCCCAGGCGTGCAACGGGGCGTAGCTGGCACGACACGGCGAGCGGCAGGCGACACGACCGCTGCAGACTCACGACTGGCTGGAGACTCAAGGCTTCACGGGCGCGGAAGGCCGGAACAACCCTCGGATCGGGGTCGAAGGTGGGCTAGGATGGTCGTCCGGCGGTGACGAATGGACGACACACGACGCGGGTTCATGCGGTCGGTCGGGCTCACGGTGCTCGGGTTGCTCGGTGCGCGCGGCCTCGCGGGCTGCCGACGCGGGGGCGGCGCCGCCTTGCCGCAGGACGTGCGGGCGGCGGACGCCTCGTCGGCCGCTCCGATCGCCGGCGACGCGAGC
>CAZMRP010000378.1:0-5646 GCA_964568275.1 uncultured Myxococcales bacterium | reverse complement strand
GGCCGGACCGGGGCCCGAACGGGACGCCGCCCTCGGCCGCGGAGCTGTGGGAGGCCGCCGCTCGCGCCCGGACGGCGACGACGGTCTGGCGCGACTTCGTGGATGCCGGCTACCCGGTGGAGTCGTCCGCCGCGCCGGCCGCGGGCCCGCTGCTGCCGCCGGCCGCGACGGCCGCCGATGCGACGGCCCGCGAGGCGTGCCGGGGCATGACGATCAACGCCCTGCCGCCGCCGGGCGAGGACGTGCCCGGCCTGCCGGCCGGGACCGCCCCGCGCCGGCCGCCGAGCTGACGGGCATCAGAGGATGATCGCCTCTTCCGTCTCGCAGCCGAACTTGATCACGATCTGGGCATCGGGCCGGCCCTGGATCCACTCGCAGGTCTGCGGACAGACCAGGATGCTCGTGGGGGCCACCGCGTCGTCGTAGTACCAGCCTTGTGCCACGAGGCTGCAGCGGTCGACCGCGCCGGCGTAGCCGATGGCGTGGGTCTCGGTCCCATCGAAGAAGTCGACGTTGACCAGGTCGGGGTCGAGCTCCTCGCCGTCGGGGGGCGGCGGGATCTCCCATTCGCAGTTGAGCCGCGCGCTGGCCACGACGGCGCCGGCGATGGCGTCGAACACGGGGTCGAAGTCCTGCAGGCACAGGTCGGCGCCCACGCCCCCGGTCAGGGCGACGAGCTCGCGGTACGCGATCCCCTCGCCGGAGGGGGCGGCATAGGTGCAGCACGGCTCGCTGCTGCCGAGGTCGCAGGCGGCCTCCTTGCTCAGGAACGAGTAGATCGAGTGGAACTGGTAGCCGGCCAGCGACGGGTCGCGGGCCAGCAGCGTGTCGTTGAAGTCGGCCGCGGCGATCTCGTCGTTGTCGTCGGAGATCACGATGATGTGCTTGGCCGCCCCGGGGCGCAGGATCGTGGACCACTGCGGGTAGCCGTTCATCAGGCTCTCGTAGGCCTTGAGGCTCTCGACGCGCTCCTCGACATGGAGGTAGTCGGGCGGCTGGGAGTCGTCGGTCTCGGCGGCGCACGCCCCGGCGGCGCCGAGCGGCGGATCGATGCAGATGCCGAACCAGTTGTCGTGGCCGGTGCACTCCTGGGTGCGGCACGAAACGAGCGCCACGTGCAGGTCGAGCCCCTCGGCCTCGACCATCGCCGAGAAGCGGTTCATGTTCGCCCGCACCATCTCGATCTCGTTGTACATGCTGGGCGTGTTGTCGATGGCCAGGATCACGTCGGCCGGGCCGCGCGTGTTCACCGCCGTCTCGCTCACCGACGCGCACTCCTCGAACTCGGGCCGGTCGACGCGGTCGTCGACCTCGCCGGTCGAGACGTCGCCGTCGGAGCCGGTCCCGTCCCCGTCGTCCGAAGCCTCGTCCCCGCAGCCGAACAAGCCGGCCGCGGCCATCACCAGCGCACACCAGATCGCTCGCTGCATGGCCATCCTCTCCTTCTCACTACGTGTTGTAGCGGGTCGTGCCCGTTTGGACAACCAGGACCGAGCGCCGCGGTCGGCGCGACCGCCCTAGCGCACGGTGATTTCGAGCGCCGGCGGATCGACGAGCGTACGCAGGACGGCGCAGCCGACGATGGCCCGTTCGATGGCGCCCTGGTACCGCTCCGGGAACTCCGGCGGCAGCTTCACCTCGATCCGGATCGTCGCCACTTTGCCGCTGGACTCGTCCCGCTCCACGAACATCCTCACGCCGAGCCCCGCGGTGTCGATCTTCCGCACCTGGCAGAAGCGCAGGGCGTAGAAGCCGGCGCAGGTGCCGATGGAAGCGAAGAACAGCGCATGCGAGCTGGGTGCGGAGTTCTCGCCGCCGTCGCCGGTGGGACGGTCGGTCCGCACGGAAAACCCGCCGACGCGGGTTTCCACGGCCACCCCCCCGGGGAACGTCATCTCGAGCTCCATCGCAGCCCTCCGCCGACCGAGTCGCCCCCGGCGAACCCCCGGCACGTCATCGTGGACCGGGATCCGGCTCGGATCAAGGTCCGTCCTCGGGCCCGACCTCGGGGCCGTCCCGTGGGGCCGCTCCTCAACGCGAGGCCAGTTCCTCCTCGATTCGATCGGCGAACTCCACCTCGGTCAGCGGACCGTAGTACTGCTTGCCGTTGACGAAGAAGGTCGGCGTGCGGTCGACGCCCAACTCCTGTCCCTCGAGCTTGTCGGTCTCGACCTCCTCGCGCAGCGCCTCGTCGGCAATGTCGGCGCGATAGCGGGCCAGGTCGAGACCCACCTGCCGGGCGACGGCCTCGAGGTTGGCGTCGGAGAGGTCGCTCGTCAGGTACAGCGCCCGGTGCATCTCCCAGTACCTCCCCTGGCGGGCGGCGGCGAGCGCGGCGACCGACGACGGGACCGCCCGGTCGTGGCTGCGCACGGGGAAGTGCTTGAAGCAGAACCGCACGTCGGCCGCGTGCGCCGCGATGATCTTCTCCAGGAACGGCTCGGCCGCCCGGCAGAACGGGCACTGGAAGTCGCCGAACTCGACGACGGTCACCTTGGCGTTGGCCGGACCGGTGCAGTTCGACTCGAACAGGTCGATCTCCGCCGTCCGCGCCGGCCGGGCGGAACGGCGACGGTTGGCCACGCCGTCGGCGATCTGGGTGTCGCTGTCGCCGGCCACCACGCGCCGCACGAGGAAGCCCGCCAGCCGCGCCGCCGTGGCGTCCGCCGGGTCCCGCGCGATGCACTCGGCCACCGTCCCGCGACAACCCTGGTAGTTGGCCGTCGTCCCGGCCAGCGCCGCGACGCGGTCCTTCTGCTCCTGGGTCAACGACGAAGTCGGCGCCCCGACGACCCGGCTCCAGGGGAACGAGGCGTCGTCCGCCGCTGCCCCGACCGCCCACAGCACCCCGAGCCCCACCACCATCCGAGCGACTCCGCTAGCCGTGCGCTCCATCGGTCTTCCTCCTTCCGTTCCATCGGCGCCACAACCCGTCGAGCCCCACGGCACCGTCGTCGAGCACCATCACGTACAGGCCGGCCGCGAGATAGCCCACATCACGCCACAGGGTGTCGGTCGCCATCTCCTTGCCGGCCTCCTCCGCCGCGGGGGAGAAGCAGCCGCAGCCGAACTCGGCCTGTCCGCGCACCCACACCACGTAGCCGATGGCGAAGATGAACATCACGAGCATCCCGTTCACGACCGCCGCGGAGGCGCGCGTCCAGAGCCCCAGGATGATCGTCACCCCGGTCACCAGTTCGATTGCCGGCAGCGTAATCGCCATCAGGTTCACCAGCTCGAGCGGGAGCATGTCGTACATGGCGATCGAGATCGCGAACTCCCTGGGCTCGGCCAGCTTGTATAGACTGGCATAGACGAAGACTATTCCAAGGACGAGGCGCAGCGGCACCCCGACCAGTCGATGGATCGGCGAATCCGCGAACCGGCGCCAACGCCCGGTCATGACTCACCTCCCCCGTCCGTCGCACCGGCAGCGTCGGCCGGACCGTCGTCGGCGTCCCGGGCCTCCGTTTCCGCCTCTTCCGGCGCGGCGCCTTCCACCGGCCGACCCGCGGCCTCCCAGGCCTCGATTCCACCCTCCAGGAACCGCGCTCCGGACCACCCGTTGGCCGCCAGCACCTCGGCCAAATCCCGGCCCTCGCCGCGGGCTTCCGAGCCGTACACCAGCACCTGCTCGCCCGGAACCCCCTGGAGCGGCTGGAGTTTCTCGTCCTGCGGCCCGGAGAGCATCCGGTACGCGATCGACAACGCTCCCGGGATGTGGCTGCGGCGGAAGTTGCGGGCGAACCGGGCGTCGACCACGGTGAAGCCGGTGAGGTCCGCCGGGAGGTCGGCGACGGCCACGGCAAGCGCGCCGGTCGCCGGACGCTCGAACGCCCGTCCCTCGGCCTCCCACGCCGCGCATCCTCCGATCAGGAATCGCACCCCCTCGAAGCCGTTCTCGAGCAGCACGGCCGCGAAGTCGCGACCGGACCCGGTCCGCTCGTCGCCGCAGACCAGGATCCGGCTCCCCGAGAGTCCGCGCAGCGGTGCGAGGTCCTCGGCCAGCAGGCGACGGAACTCCTCGTCGGCCGAATGCAACGACCGGTGCGGAACCGACACGGCGCCCGGAATGTGCCCGGCGAGGTACTCCCCGGAGGTCCGAGCGTCGACCACGGTCAGGCCGGCCAGGTCGTCGGGAAGCTCGACCAGGGCCACGGCCAGCGCTTCCCTCACGTTTTCGGGACAGGGGACCAGGATCTCGTCGCGGTAGTCGGTGTCGGCGACCAGCGGCAGCCCCGAGGGACGAACGGCGTTGAACAGCAGCGCGGCGGCGGCCGGAACGAGCGCCAGCAATCCCGCCTGCCACGTCCAGCGCCAGAGCCGACGTTCCGCGGCCTGCTCCTGCATCGACACGATCCACCGCATGGCACACGCCTCCGGGGCCCCCGACGATCCGTGTATCACGAACACCCCGAGTTGCAACCCCATTCCCGGATTCGTCCGCGCGTGGACCCGGTCGCCACGGCTTGACAATGCAGCCGCTGCGCCGCGAGGATGCGATGCCGTCGACGACGGCAGGAGGGGCCAACATGAGCGCGACCTTCGCTTCCAGGCCTTCGCTTTCCACGGCGCTGCCGACGCTGGTCGTCGCCCTCGCCGCCGGCTGCAACGGCGTCGCCGGCGGAGGACGCGCCCTCACGCCGCTCGACGAGGTGCCGGGACTGCAGCGGTCGGCGCTCGCCGGCCTGCTGGCAGAGGAAGGACTGTCGGTCGGCGACCTGCGCACCGCCGTGCTGCCCGACGGCCTGACGGTCGCCGTCCTCACTCCGCAACCATCGGACGGCTACACCCCCCAGGTCACGGTCGTGCGCCTGGACGACGGCGCACCGAACACCGCCACCGAGGCCGTCTGCGATCCGTTCCTGTGGACGACCGACATCGACTCCACCCAGTTCGGCGGCCTCGATCCGGCCCGGATCGTCGCCGTCGCCTGGGAGGACTGGGTCGGCAACGGCCGGCCGGACCTGGTGGTCGACTTCACGATGGCGGCGGCCGCGAACGACCAGTACACGGGCTCGTTCGACGCCGGCTTCCGCGCCCGGTGCGCTTTCCGGCCGACCGACGACCGCGGCAACGGACGCGTGACCCCCGCCGTCTTCGGCTGGCTGGCCGAGGCGACCTCGAGCTCCACGTACTCCGACACCAGCACGGAGATCATCGAACGCCACGAGGTGCTGCCGGTGGCCGCCGAGCCGGACCAGCTCGACTACCGGATCGCCACCGAGGTGCACTCCTGCCACCCCGGACCGCAAGGCCCCGCCGTGTGCGTCCCGCGCACCGTGATCACGATCCGGCGCTACGCCGTCGTCGATGCGGGCCTCCAGTTGGCCTACGTCCCGCTCGAGGAAGCCGCCTACCACTACCCGACGCCGGACTACGGTTACTACACCGGCCTGACCGGCACCGTGTGCGACGACCCGGACAACTGCTATGACACGGCCGGAGGATACGACGACACCGCGGGCGGGTACGACGATACCGCAGGCGGGTACGACGATACCGCAGGTGGGTACGACGATACCGCAGGCGGGTACGACGACACCGCAGGCGGGTACGACGACACCGCAGGCGGGTACGACGACACCGCGGGCGGGTACGACGACACCGCGGGCGGGTACGACGACACCGCGGGCGGGTACGACG